>CANLHC010000004.1 GCA_947490625.1 Candidatus Nanopelagicaceae bacterium | reverse complement strand
ATTTATCAAGGCCGGTTGGACCCAACATAGCAGCGGTGATTGCAACAATATCTTCACGCTCACGTCCGATCTCAACTAACTCTTCGGAAAATACCTTTGTCCACGAGAGAGCGCTCTTTGCTAAAGGTTGACCAGTAAGTGGATCAACCACTCCTACAGCATGAAACTTCTCCGCCTCATCGGCGATCGCAGGTTTATGTCCACGCCCCTTTTCCGTAATGACATGGAGTAATACTGGTTCACCAAATTGCTTTGCCTGCATCAGCGCTTTCTCAAGCGCGACAAAATCATGGCCATCGATTGGTCCTAAGTACTTAAGTCCCAGATCTTCAAACATGCCTTGCGGGGCAATAATGTCCTTAATACCTTTTTTCATCCCATGCAGAGTTTCGTATATTGGTGTGCCAACAACTGGAGTCTTATGTAAAACTTCTTTACCCCAATCAAGGAAGCGTTCGTAACCTTGTGTGAGACGAAGTGTCGATAGATACGTTGCAACTCCGCCAATGGTTGGTGAATAGGAGCGCTCGTTATCGTTAACGACGAGAATGAGATTTCGCTCTTTTGCAGCAGCGATATTATTAAGTGCCTCCCACGACATGCCTCCGGTGAGAGCGCCGTCTCCCACAACTACAACGACGCTACGGTCTTTCTGACCCGTCAGCCAAAAGCCACGTGAGATTCCATCCCCCCATGAGAGAGCGGTCGATGCATGGGAATTTTCAATAACATCGTGTTCGCTTTCACCACGATTGGGATATCCAGCAATTCCACCACGCCGACGAAGAGAATCAAATTGATCAGATCGTCCTGTCAGAATTTTGTGAACGTAAGATTGATGACCGGTATCAAAGAGAATCACATCTCGCGGTGAATCAAAGGTGCGATGAATCGCCATCGTGAGTTCGACAACACCGAGATTTGGACCTAAGTGGCCACCCGACTTCGAGACTTTTTCGATGAGAAAAGAGCGAATCTGCGCAGCGAGCTCAATCAGCGCCTCGTTACTCAGCCCCTTGATATCTGCTGGGCTCTTGATGGACTCGATCATCCGAGAAGTCTAGATCAGACAAGCAATTGTCGGAGAACGAACTGCATGATTCCACCATGTCGGTAGTAATCCGCTTCGCCAGGAGTATCAATGCGCACCTTGGCTTTAAAGGATTTCGACCCTGCCGTCACAGTGACCTCTTTTGGCACTCCCCCGGAATTCAAAGCGGTAATACCTGAGATTGCAAAGACCTCATCGCCCTTGAGTCCCAAGGTTGAAGGATTTTCTCCGTCAAGGAATTGCAATGGCAGAACACCCATACCGATCAAGTTGGATCTATGAATGCGTTCAAAACTTTCGGCAATGACTGCACGTACTCCGAGCAAAGCTGTTCCCTTAGCAGCCCAGTCACGTGATGATCCTGATCCATATTCTTTTCCAGCAAGAATCACAAGCCCAACACCGGCAGATTGGTATGCCATCGAAGCATCGTAGATAGTTTCTTGAGCGCCACCATTGAGATAGTTGCGAGTGAATCCACCTTCAACACCATCAAGGAGCATGTTCTTCAAGCGAATATTTGCAAAAGTTCCTCTGATCATCACCTCGTGGTTACCACGACGCGATCCATATGAGTTGAAGTCGTTGCGAGCAACACCATGGGCTTCTAAGTACTTGCCTGCAGGTGAGTCAGCTTTAATATTTCCGGCCGGTGAGATGTGATCGGTTGTCACCGAATCTCCCAGGATTGCCAGAACACGAGCGCCGGTAACATCAACGACAGGCGTTGGTGTGGCAGGCATATTTTCAAAGTACGGAGGCTTGCGAACGTAGGTGGACTGTGGATCCCATTCAAATGTCTTGCCAGTTGGCGTATCGAGTGACTTCCAACGGTGGTCGCCCTCAAAGACAGTTGCATAATCCTTTGTAAACATATCTGATGAGATTGACTCATCAATAACGGTTTGGATTTCTTGAGCTGATGGCCAGATATCTTTTAAGAGAACTGGGTTTCCATCTTTGTCATTACCCAATGAATCTTTCTCGAAATCATGATTCATAGTGCCGGCCAGTGCGTAGGCAACAACGAGTGGCGGTGAAGCAAGATAGTTCATCTTTACATCAGGGCTGATACGACCTTCGAAATTTCGGTTACCTGACAAAACTGCCGATACTGCTAAATCATTCTCATTGACTGCCTTGCTCACCTCTACTGGTAACGGTCCTGAGTTACCGATACAAGTGACACAGCCATACCCAACGAGGTGAAAGCCCAGCTCTTGCATGTACTGGGTTAAGCCCGCGCGATCGTAGTAGTCGGTGACGACCTTTGATCCCGGTGCCAATGTGGTCTTCACCCAAGGCTTGGATGTAAGACCCTTCTCTACCGCCTTCTTTGCAAGCAGAGCGGCACCGATCATCACTGATGGGTTAGATGTATTTGTACACGAAGTAATCGATGCGATAACAACATCACCATTTTTAATCGTTGTTGCCTTGTCGCCAACCTTGATTGGATATGAAGATTTTCCAGTCTTCTCTGTGAAATATGTTGGTAGTACTTTCTCAAATGAGCTCTTTGAATCTGAAAGTGAGATGCGATCTTGTGGGCGCTTAGGACCAGCGATCGATGGAACAACTGTTGAAAGATCTAACTCGATATGTTCTGAGAAACGAGGTGAAGCGGCTGGGTCATGCCAGAGTCCCTGTGTCTTTGCGTACGCCTCAACAAGTGAGACTTGATCTTGGCTACGACCGGTAAGTCGGAGATAACGTAAAGTCTCATCATCGATTGGGAAGATCGCACATGTTGATCCGTATTCAGGGCTCATGTTTCCGATTGTGACGCGATTAGCCATAGGAACGCTGACAACACCTGGGCCGTAGAACTCGACAAACTTTCCAACAACTCCATGCTTACGAAGAATTTCGGTAATTGTCAGAGCGAGATCGGTAGCTGTTGTTCCGACTGGAAGTTGACCGCTGAGTTTGAAACCAACAACTCTCGGAATCAACATTGAAACAGGCTGACCAAGGAGAGCCGCCTCTGCCTCGATTCCACCCACGCCCCAGCCAAGTACTCCAAGGCCGTTGACCATAGTGGTATGCGAATCAGTACCGACAACGGTGTCAGGATATGCACGAAGCACACCATTAACAGTTCTCGTCATGACTACTCGCGCGAGGTATTCAATATTTACTTGGTGAACAATTCCGGTTCCTGGCGGCACAACCTTGAATTCATCAAAGGCACCCTGGCCCCAACGCAAGAAGCGATAGCGCTCACGGTTACGTTCGTATTCAATATCTGTGTTCTTTTCAAATGAATCGCGTGTACCAAATACATCTGCAATGACTGAGTGATCAATGACTAACTCGGCAGGAGCAAGTGGGTTCACCTTTGAAGGATCTCCCCCAAGCTCAACGATTGCCTCACGCATGGTTGCTAGATCAACTACACAAGGAACGCCGGTGAAGTCCTGCATGACAACGCGCGCTGGAGTGAATTGAATTTCGGTATCTGGTTCGATCGCTGGATCCCATTGAGCCAGAGCCTTAATGTGGTCAACGGTGATATTGGCGCCATCTTCACAGCGAAGGAGATTTTCGAGGAGAATTTTGAGCGAGAAGGGAAGGTTTGCCGCCCCCTCTACCTGACTGATATCAAAGATTTCAAAGTCTTTGCCTGCAACTGTGAGATTTTTCTTTCTGCCCAATGAATTCTTACTCATGGGGTCAAGATACATCAGTCGGCGCGAAGAGGGCAACGCACTCGATGTGATGTGTCATCGGAAAGAGGTCAAATGCCCGTAGTTGAGTGAGAGTGTAATTGGCATCACGTAATAAGGCGGTATCTCGAGCCAAAGCGGCAGGATCACAGGCAACATAAACAATTGCGCGAGGAGAACATGCAACCAAACTCTCAATCACTGCTTTCTTTGCCCCTTCGCGAGGAGGATCAAGGATGACAACATCCGCACTAGAAAATCGCGGGAGAATTTTTTCTACATCACCAGTATAGAAATGTACATTCTTAGCTTCACCGAAATTTACACGTGCATCAGCAATTGCTGATTTGCTTCCCTCAACGTGATCGATTCTTCCGTCAGTGCCAATGAGATCAAGTAGTGCGAGTCCAAATAATCCAACACCGCCATATAAATCAATGAGGTGATCGCCCGATTTCACATCCGCAAAGTTTGTCACCGCATCGACTAAAACTTGCGGTGCACGAATATTGCTCTGCCAAAAAGATCCTGCGCTCACTTGGTACTCTTTCTGCCCAACACTGTAGATTTGAATGAGGTCTCCCTCGACTGTATCTCCAGCAATTAGCCTTGGCACCTTCGTGCTTGCGGCGCTGACTTCAATTCGGATCCCTGGCTCCCAGCTTCGCGCTGCGATTGATTCATAACCAACGGATGAATGCAGTACCTGGCAATTCTTAATTGGGATTATGGTGTTAGTTCTAGAGCCATAGAATCCTGCGTGTCCGTTCTTGTCGATGCCGATTGTTGTCTGTGTACGCCAACCCAGTGGAGATGAAACTTCTTCTACCTCGACGCTAATCTCCATCTTCGCAATTCGCGAAAACTGCTCTGTGATGACCTGGCTCTTGAGTTTTCGTTGAGCAGAGATTTCTACATGTTGAAAATCGCATCCACCGCAGCCATTTCGATTGGCATAAGTACATGGCGCTTGAACACGATCCGCCGAAGCGGTGATCACCTTGACCACATCCCCACGATTAAAAGAAGATCCAATACTCGTAATGGCAACATCAACAACTTCTCCGGGCAGGCCGTGCCGAAGAAAAATCACAGCGCCTTCGTGGCGGGCTATGAAGTGTCCCCCATGGGCAACCTTTTCGATTGTCACCCTAATGATTTGCCCCACTCGGAGAACGGCGCGTGGAGTAGATGTCATAAAGCTAAGCCTAAGGGGGTAAGTTATGTCATATGCACGTAGTGATCATGGGTTGCGGTCGAGTCGGATCCTCTTTGGCTACTGAACTCGAACTCTTAGGCCATACCGTTTCTATCATCGACCAATCACGAGAGGCATTTCGTCGTCTCGGCCCAGATTTCAAGGGTCGCACGATCAGCGGAATTGGGTTTGATCGTGACACATTACTCGAGGCAGGCATTGAGACAGCAGATGCATTTGCCGCAGTAAGTAATGGAGATAACTCAAATATTTTGGCCGCGCGCGTTGCTCGCGAAACATACGGAGTCGCAAACGTTGTTGCACGAATTTACGATCCAGGACGGGCAGAAATTTATCAGCGGTTAGGAATTCCTACCGTTGCCACAGTTCTTTGGGCAACAGATCAAATCATGCGACGCCTGGTACCTGAAGGTTCGCGCAGTGAATGGCGAGATGCCACTGGCACAATCGATCTGGCAGAAGTACATCCACATAGTCAGTGGCTCGGCATTCCAATCAGCGACATTGAAAGCGCAACCGCTGCTCGCGTAGCTTTTCTGACGCGACTTGCTGAGGGTCTGGTGCCAAATGAACACACAGTTCTCCAAGAAGGAGATCTCCTGCATATGATTATAGAAACATCTCGCGTAAGTGAGGTGGAAGTTATCCTGGCCAATCCGCCAAAGGAGCGCTCATGAGAATCGCTATCGCAGGGGCGGGTAATGTCGGAAGAGCTATCGCCCGTGAGCTTTTAGATAATGGGCATGAAGTGCTCTTGATTGACCGCGACCCAAAGGCGCTGAAGCTAGATTCTGTTCCAGATGCTCAATGGTTGATGGCTGATGCATGTGAAATTTCTTCACTCGATAAAGCTGCCTTAAGTACTGCTCAAGTTTTGGTCGCCGCCACGGGTGATGACAAAGTAAACCTTGTTGCATCATTGCTGGCCAAGACTGAATACGGTGTGCCAAGAGTTGTAGCCCGAATTAATCATCCAAAGAATGAATGGATGTTTGATTCATCATGGGGAGTCGATGTTGCCGTATCCACACCTCGCATCATCTCAGCACTTGTCGAAGAGGCAGTCAGCGTTGGCGATGTTGTCCGACTCTTCAGCTTTAGACAAGGAGAAGCAAACCTGGTCGAGCTCACCCTGCCAGATGATTCCAGCTGCATTGGAAAGACTGTTGAAGAGATCGAACTTCCAGATAATGCCTCGCTTGCCGCAATCGTGCGCGATGGACGCGTAATTTCACCAACAGCCGCTGATGTATTTAGCGCCGGTGATGAACTTCTCTTTGTGGCATCTGCTACCGCTGAAGACTTGATCAAGGGCTGCTTTATTAAGTCTTAATCCTCGTTTTTGGCTAGTGGGACTGAACTGATAACGCGCCACGTTCCCCATAATGTAAGCGCATACAGCGGGAAGCCGAGAAAAATATTAGCTATTCCCAGCGCGTTGAAATTATTCGTTTCATACAGTGGGTACTGAATTACTAATCTGATTGCAAAGAGAGCAAACCAAATCCAGGTCGCATTGGTGTATGCACGCAAACGGCGAGGGTCTTTTCTCCACGCTAAATTCTCACCAAGAATCGCACCTAACATCACGCCAATAATTGGCCATTTCACAATTATCGAAATTAGGTAAACAACTAGAAAAGCTGAATTCTTCCAAAGGCTTGGCTGGAAATAGTTCGCCGGCTTCCCGGTTTTCCATGCAAGCCAGCCACAAAATGCGACAGCTACAAATCCTGAAACACTGTGTATCAATTTTTCACTTTGAATTAATCTGAGAACTAGCAGCGCTGTGGCGACAATAACCGAGATAAGCATGCATAGCTCTAAATTTTTGGTGATGTTGTAAGAAACTAGGAAAATAACGGAAGGTACGGTCGAATCAAGAATTCCCTTCTTTCCGCCAAATGCAGATAAAACTTTCTCTTTATCCGAGGCATCCATCAACTTTTCCCCCCAGTGGAACCAAAACCACCAGCACCGCGACCTGACCCAGGTAACTCGCTGACCTCGATGAACTCTGCGTGTTCAACTTTTTGAATGACTAGTTGGGCAATACGGTCACCGCGTTTGAAAGACACCGCCTCCTTGGGATCATGGTTGATAAGGATGATCTGTAACTCGCCACGATATGCAGCATCGACTGTTCCAGGTGAATTCACCATTGTGACACCATGTTTGATTGCCAGCCCTGAACGAGGATGGACAAGTGCTACATATCCATCAGGGAGTGCGATCGCGATTCCAGTAGGAACAAGTGCTCGCTCCCCCGGAGCTAAGGTGATATCTATTCTTGAAACAATATCTGCGCCAGCATCGCCAGGTTTGGCATATCGCGGGAGCGCAAGCTCAGGGTCAAGCCGAGTTATGAGAACTTCGACCTGACTCATGGATTAATCTCGAAATCTGGATCAACAAATGCGAGCAACTCTGGAGACTTCTTTATGTACTCAAGATAATCAGCTGGGGCATTGGCGATGAAATGACTCATCGGAACAATAATAAAGAGCGCCGCTGCACGTACTGCGATATCGCCATCAGGACCATTAATTCGTCCCACCGCTTCGGTATACACCTTGCGACTTACCTGACCTGTAATCACAGCAGAGATGTGAAGAGTGGTTCCAATTGGAATTGGTTTGATGAAATCTGTCTCTAAGCGCCCGGTAACAGCGGGTGAACGGATTAACCACATGAGTTTTCCGAGAGCTTCATCAAAGGCCAATGACAATAACCCGCCGTGAGCTAGGCCCGGTGCTCCTTGATGATTTTCTGTAACGGTGAACTTTGCAGTCAGATCAAGACCGGCACCAGCATGTGCGATGAGATGAAGTCCTGTTGGATGAAGTTGTCCGCAACCAAAACAATGGCCAAAGTGGGAGGGAATTTGAGTTCCGGCGACAGGAGCAAGTGGATGTCGCTCCGGAAGCTTTGCGCCTTCTGGAGGTGTGGTACTTGCCACTCGTGTCATGGCTTCACTTTACTCTCTCTGACTTCAGATACCGTAGTGCTATGAGTGAGAGATTGATCAAATTCCGCGAAGTTGTCAGGCCTCCTCTCTGGCTCATGGCTTTCATCTACTTCCTCGCCCTCTCTCTGGTCATTGCTATCTGGGCCGCGATGACTACGACAATCGCCGCTTACGCATTGGCAATTGCAAGCATAGGTACGGTAGCGATCTACTTTACTTCTCGGTTAATCATTGAAGTAGATAGTGACGAACTCAGGGTTGGCAAGGCTCACATCTCACGTGCTCACGTAGGTGCTGTTCACGTGTTAACTCAGAAAGAGATGTTGGCAAAGCGGACGCGTGGCGCAGATGCTGCAGCGTTTCTAGCAATTCGGTTTTGGACTCCGCGCGGCGTCGTTATCGAGATCGAAGATCCACGCGATTCCACCCCATATTGGTTGGTCACAACTAAGCGCGGAGAAAAATTAGCTCTCGCTCTTGCGAAATAGTGCAGAAATAATTAAGAACATTCCTTGCAGACTGCCTTAGCGCCTTCACCTTTTGCCAATTGTGTGATGTGGTGAATTAAGAAACAACGGGAACAGGTAAATTCATCTTCTTGCTTAGGAACGACTCGTACAGAGAGTTCTTCACCTGATAAGTCAGCACCTGGAAGTTCAAGGTTCTCTGCAGCTTCGGCCTCATCGACATCGATCTGGCCAGATTGCGCATCTACGCGTTGAGCTTTGAGCTCTTCTAAGGATTCCTCGTGGAGCTCTTCATCGGTTTTTCTGGGGGTGTCGTAATCTGTTGCCACAGTAACCTCACCTCACTCTCCACTTATACACGTAACCCGGGTTAGGGCCACGGGCGCATCATGGCCCATAAAGGCCGTGATACACAATGTAACAGCGGGCGTGTCGGATTTATTCCCCAGATGATGAGGATTTCACCGCTTCATTGATTGCTTGTGCTAATCCTGCATCTACTCTGGCGTGAATTCGAGTACCAGATTCTTCATATGACTCAGCGATGATCTCACCATGTTCATGGATAGCGCTGACAAGATCTCCACGATCGTAAGCAATAACAGCATTGACCTCAATCTGTGGATGAGGCAGTGATTTCTCGATTGCATGGAGAAGTCCGTCGATACCAAAACCTGTACGTACCGAAAATGCATAAGAGTTTTTCTCTGTGCGAAGTATGTTCATGACAACTTCTGGATCTGCGATATCTACTTTATTGATTGCGATGATTTCCGGGATCTCCGCCCCGCCAATCTCATTAACAACCTGTCTCACGGCACGAATCTGTTCGGCCGGGTCGGGGTGTGATCCATCTACGACGTGGACAATCAGATCTGCACCAGAAACTTCTTCCAGAGTTGACCTGAACGCATCAACGAGTTGGTGTGGCAGGTGGCGCACAAATCCAACGGTGTCGGTCAGGGTATAAATCCGGCCCTCTGACGTCTGTGTCTTTCTTACAGTCGGATCCAAGGTTGCAAAGAGGGCATTCTCAACAAGAACTCCGGCATCGGTGAGTTTGTTGAGTAGCGATGATTTCCCAGCATTGGTATAGCCAGTGATCGCAACCGAAGGAATATTGTGACGTTTTCTTTCCTGTCGCTTGGTATCGCGAGCGACTTTCATTTCGGCAATTTCTCGGCGCAGCTTTGCCATCTTATCTCTGATGCGACGTCGATCTGTTTCGATCTTCGTTTCACCAGGACCTCGACCGCCGATACCCGCTCCCCCTGCTGCGCGTCCACCTACTTGGCGTGAAAGTGAATCACCCCAACCACGAAGACGTGGAAGCAGATAAGCAATCTGAGCGAGTTCGACTTGAGCTTTACCTTCGCGACTCTTAGCGTGCTGGGCGAAAATATCAAGGATCAGCGCAGTTCTATCAACCACCTTCACCTTTAACTTATCTTCTAATTGTCGTAGTTGTGATGGAGAGAGTTCACCATCACAAATAACGGTATCGGCTCCAGTTGCGCGAACTACTTCTCGAAGTTCTTGCACCTTACCTGAACCAATATAGGTTGCAGGATCTGGCTTATCTCGTCTTTGAATCAATCCATCAAGAACTTCTGATCCGGCTGTCTCTGCCAGCGCCCTGAGTTCGGTCAACGAATTCTCAGCATTTTCGATCGATCCTTCAGTCCATACCCCGACCAATACAACACGTTCTAATTGAAGCTCTCGGTACTCAGCCTCTGAAATATCTTGCAGCTGAGTAGAAAATCCTTTGACGCGACGTAGCGCTTGGCGCTCACTGAGTTCCTGTTCTGCTCCGTAATCCATCTCTTCATCAGCGGCGTCATAATCTGCTGCCGCTCGAGCACTTTCGAGTAAGAGCGCTTCAAAACGTTGCTCGCGCTGATCTGGAGTCTCATCCTTCATTGGATGAAATAATCTGAAATATCGTGATCCTGAATCAGAAGTGCGGGACCCGTAAGGGTTGCATTTGAATGTGCATCAATATCAACAATGAGAGTGCCTCCTGGCGGTTTAATCACCCAACGAGCAGGCAACCGCCCCTTTGTGTGAATCGTCGCGGCGAGAGCAACTGCGCACGTTCCTGTGCCACATGATCGTGTCTCTCCGCTCCCTCGCTCATGGACACGCATCGCTAAGGTGTCGGAGGAAATGATTTCAACGAACTCAATATTGACGCCATGTGGAAAGACTTGCTGCGGATTCACTTCTGGAGCTTTTTCCAGAGATCCCACCTCGTTGAGATCAGCGAGAAAGGCAACAGCATGAGGATTTCCTACGCTGATGTGGCGTGCGGAGTAACTATGTGAGTTTTGGAGCACCGTTACCTCATCCCCCTCGTCACTCACCTGACCCATATTTACTGAGATGTCCCCCTCCATGGGAACACGCAAGTACTTCACACCATCTCGTGTATTAATTGGGAAAAGTCCTTCTCCTTGATGCCCTTTGGCTACTAAGTAGCGCGCCATCACGCGAATCCCATTCCCACACATTTCGGCAATAGATCCATCTGAATTGCGATAATCCATAAACCATTTGCCGTCTATCTTGGTAATTCTTATAACACCATCTGCGCCGATACCCGAAACACGGTCACAAAGCGCTTTCACAACATCGCTGGAGATAGCGATCTTGTCATCTGGGTCGAAGATAAGAAGAAAATCATTTTCTGTGCCATGGCCATATGTGGCTGTAACTGAGTTCTTCATAAGGTTATGAGTTTAGCCGTGTCAGAATTTTTTCGAGCCGATTTTCATAATGTCCAAGCCAATGAAGGCGAGAATCACGTGAGAACCACGTGTCCTGTCGGCGAATGTATTGGCGCGTCACTCGCTTAGTTTCTTCCAGTGCCTGATCAGAGGTAAGGAGGCCATCAAGCATCTGTAGGACTTGGGCGTAGCCCAGCGCCTTCTGGGCGGTAACCCCTTCGCGCAGTCCCTGGCCGACTAAAGTTTCAACCTCAGCAATCAAACCTGACTCCCACATGGAATCCACCCGATTGCTTACGCGAATATCTAAACTCTCCCGATCTTGACTCAAGCCGAAGTGAAACGCTGCTGGATAACGCGAACTCTCTTCGCGCGGAAGATTTGCAGTAAAGGGTTGACCTGTAATTTCAATAACTTCAAGTGCTCGAACAATGCGACGAGTATTTGCGCGATCAATCGCTAAGGCTGCTGCTGGATCCAATTTCTCTAGCCGTTGAAAAAGTGCGGCTGGTCCTTGCTCAATAGCTTCAAGCTCCAGGCGCGATCGAATAACAGGATCAGTATCTGGAAAATTCAAATCATCAACTATCGCCTTAATGTAAAGCCCCGTGCCACCGACGATAATCGCATCACGTCCACGACTATGAATCTCATCAATAGTTTTGCGAGCAAGTTCTTGATACCAAGCAACTGTTGAATCCTGCTTGACGGTAAGAACATCCAATAAGTGGTGAGTGACACCACCTCGCTCAGCATGACTCAGTTTTGCAGTACCAATATCCATCCCTTGATAAACCTGCATTGAATCGGCATTTACTATCTCAGCGCCGATCTCGTGCGCCAGGGCAACAGCGAGATCACTTTTACCTGTTGCAGTTGCTCCACAAATAATGATGGTGCGCAATTAAAGATCTACTTTTCTGGTTGGCATTCCTAATGTCACACCTGTGCTCTTAGTAGCCTCTTCATGTCGCTTGGCATGGGCATCTCCACCACGAGTTGGTGTGACAGCCAGTTCGCGACCGATGAGATAGTGAGCCGAAGCATCGGTAATCTCAACATCAACGAAATCACCAGGTCGAGCGATACTTGAGTTATCAAAATGCACGAGACGAAAATCTTGAGAACGACCGGTGAGGCGCGATTGCACAGCATCTCTTCGCCCTTCAACTTCAGTCACCATAATCTGATGCGTGCTTCCAATCGCTTCTTGGTTAACACTGAGAGAAATTCTTTGTTGATGCTCGTGTAGGCGGGTGTAACGCTCTCCGACAACTTCCTCAGGAACTTGATTGGTCATTTCACCTGCCGGGGTTCCTGGGCGAATCGAATACTTATATGTGTAGGCAGCTGCAAAGCGCGCCTGCGATGTAATGTCGAGTGTTGCTGAGAAATCTTCTTCGGTTTCACCAGGAAAACCAACAATGATGTCAGTTGTAATCATGGCTTGCGGAATGCTATTTCGAACGCGCTCGAGGATGCCCAGGAATCGATCGCTGCGATAGGAGCGTCTCATCGATGCCAAAATTGAATCCGAGCCTGACTGAAGTGGCATATGCAGGTGAGGCATAACAACCGGAGTTGATGCCATTACCTCTATAACGTCATCAGTAAAATCCCGCGGATGCGGTGACATGAAACGAAGACGCTCTAGACCATCTACTGCAGCAACTTCTTTAAGCAGTCGTGCAAAGGCACCTCGTTCGCCAAGTTCGACACCGTATGCGTTGACGTTCTGTCCAAGGAGTGTAATTTCCATAACGCCCTGATCAACTAGGGTGCGAACTTCAGCGAGAACATCTGCCATCGGGCGATCTTTTTCAACGCCACGTAAAGTCGGGACAATACAGAACGTGCAGGTGTTGTTACATCCGACTGAGATAGAGACCCACGATGAGAAGGCAGAGAAGCGTCGCGCAGGAAGTGTGGATGGGAAATGTTCTAACGCTTCCAGAATCTCAATCTGTGACTCTTCTTCGATGCGCGCCCGCTCCAAGAGAATTGGTAGGGAGCCAACGTTGTGCGTTCCAAAGACAACATCTACATAAGGGGCTTTCTTAAGAATAATCGCCTGGTCTTTTTGCGCCAGGCATCCACCGACAGCAATCTGCATTAAAGGATTCTTCTTCTTAATCGGTGCCAGGAACGAGAGATTTCCATAGAGTTTGTTATCAGCGTTCTCTCTAACGGCACACGTATTAAAGACCACGATATCTGCTTGAACGCCAGATTCAGCTGGAAGAAAGCCTGCCTCATCCAACAGTCCAGCGATTCTCTCAGAATCGTGAACATTCATCTGACAGCCATACGTTTCGACTGTATAGGTACGTGTCATGCGATCTCAAGTACCTTGTAAGAGAGGTCTGCCCGATTAACGACAAGCATCGTGCCATTTTTCAACGGAGTCCAATCATCGTGACCCCATCCAGTGGATGCCACTTTCACTGCCCCGTCTTCCTTGGTGTAGCGCAACTCATAATGATCGGCCACGGTCCATTCGCTCTGTTCTTCTTCGTTAAATTGACAGGCTGCTATGAGGAAATCGGGGGTAAGAGTGATCGAGTTAATCGAAGAGTAATCACAGGCTGAAGCGATTTTCTTGACTGTCGAAATAATGCCGTTGATTAATCCCTCTGTTTTAGCCGCTGAGAGAACTGCGAAGAAATATCTCTCGCTATCGGTAGTTGATGTCAGTTCTGAGATGAGATCTGCATCAATCAATTTTTCTACGCTCGATGGTGGACGAATTGTTCCGTTATGCATAAATGAGATATCGCCATGAATAAATGGGTGATTATTTGAAATATCTACCGCTAAACCTTTAGACGCAAGGCGAAGATGTAGGAGCGCGCCATCGCTCGTTGTATGTTCTGCGACCTCGGAGAAGAGTTGGCTCTGAAAAGCTGGCGTGAGATCACGTTGACGCTCTTGTACTCCGGCGATCATTGCACAGGTTGTCAGTCCCCAACCGTCCTTATGTTCTTTTGAGAGTTCTACAAAGTTATCAAGCGTGGACCCAACCACCGACTGCAAGGTTGATGGCTCAGATGACGCAAAGGCCAGTAATCTGCACATGAGGACAATCTATCGTGGAATACGAATTGGTTCCTGTCCGCGAGCTATGAGACGCTCAAAGTGAATCTCGCGCTTATCGTTAAATCTCTCTGCATCTTCAGTCGCCTTCTTCATAAAGGCGGAAAGCTCTTCGCGAGCGACCAGACCGTCCCCGGAAAGATCAGTTCTTTCAAAAACGTTCCATGCACGCAAAACCGGTGAGATCACATCATCAAGATGCTGCTGCAGATCATAAATTCCAGCAAGAGCAATCTGAACTGCCTTGCGGCCAAAGCCCGGCATATTCGCCCCCGGCATATCAAAGTTAGTAACAACATCTGCAATCGCGCGCATCGCTGCATTGGGTTCAAGCTCAAGTGCCTGTGCGAGCAAATTGCGATAGAAAATCATGTGGAGATTTTCATCAAGTGCCACTCGCTGCATCATATTTTCTGCAATCGGGTCATTCGAAAGTTTTCCTGTGTTGCGGTGAGAGATGCGAGTAGCAAGTTCCTGGAAGGAGACGTAAGCGATTGTGTGCAGCATGTCATTTTCGTAAGGCGTCTGATAGCCCAAAGACATGTGTGCCATACGCAAATCTTCAAGTTCGTAAGGATCTACTCCTCGTGTTGCCATGAGGTAATCGCGAATCACAATACTGTGGCGAGCTTCTTCTGCAGTCCAACGTTCAATCCAATTACCCCATGCGCCATCTCTACCCATCGATATGGCAATTTCAGTGTGATAGCTCGGCAAGTTATCTTCGGTAAGAAGATTTAAAACGAGAGAATCTTGTGCAACCGGTGTAAGCCGGGAATCTTTCGCTTCCCACGCATCGCCATTGAGCGGTCCGGCGTAGTCGCGGCCTTCTGACCATGGGACATACTCATGCGGATACCAATTCTTTTGCACACTTAAATGTCGATTGAGTTCGACCTCGACAACGGGCTCTAAGTCACGAATGAGGCGAGATTGGATCGCATCTGAGTCATAAGCCATGCAAGAACGCTACGGCAGTAATTGTGTTACTGACTAGTTAGAATTCGTGTCTTTACGCTCGCGTGCCTGTGATGAGCGCCATGTTGCGATCGCGCCGTGATTGCCGCTGAGTAATACATCAGGTACTTCCAGTCCACGCCACTCTTTCGGGCGGGTGAAATTCGGATATTCGAGGTAACCCTCTTCATTATGTGACTCCTCAGCCAGTGACAATGGATTACCGAGAACGCCTGGAATCAATCGAGTGATCGCCTCGATCATCACCATTGATGCCACCTCACCCCCACCAAGAACATAATCACCAATCGAGACTTCTCTGACTCTAATGTTTCTATCGAGGTATTGAGCTTGGCTGTAGTGCACGCGAACGCGATCATCAATTCCTTCATATCGACCGCATGCAAAAATCAACTGCTTAGCGTGTGATAACTCTTCTGCCATCTGCTGATTAAAGCGGCGTCCTGCAGGAGTCAAAATTATTAGATCTGCATCATCATCCAGAACACCATCAATAGCGTTGCCCCATACATCTGCAAGCATCACCATTCCAGCTCCACCACCGTAAGGGGCATCGTCGACTGTGTGATGGACATCGGTTGTATGTGCCCTGAGATCATGGACATTGATAGATAACAAGCCACTTTCTCGTGCTTTACCAAGAAGCGAGAGCTGTAGCGGAGCAAAGTATTCTGGGAAGATAGTGATTGCATCAATCTTCATTGCACTCTCCCATCAATAACTGGCGGAATTACTACAAGTTTTTTCTTCACAATGTCGACCTGTGGAACAAGTGCACGAACAAATGGAATCAAGATTTCAGCTGATTGCCCAGCAATTACGAGGACATCTTGTCCAGGCAAGTTCAGTACATCAGTGACTTCCCCGACCAGCGTGTCATCTTCTAGGTGGGCTTGGCAGCCGATCAATTGAAGGACGTGGTAATCATCCTCATCTTCACCTGGTGCATTGATATCGATCTCCGCGTAAAGAAGCACATCGCGCAACTTTTCTATCGCATTGCGATCGGTGAATCCTTTAAACGACAGTAGCAAGATTCCATTATGAACTCGGACTGAGTCGACAACGAGATCTCCATGAACATCAGTTTCAAGAGAGGAACCTAGAGCGAATCGGGTTGCCGCATCATCTGTTCGGACTTCGATTGTCGCTTCTCCCAAGATTCCATGGGCACGACCAATGCGCCCAACATTTAGGCGCATGACATCGGTTCTCTTAACGAGCCTCGTCTGTATCGATGAGGTCAACACGAACGCTACGTCCAGCAAGTGCGCTTACGACTGTGCGAAGCGCCTTTGCTGTACGTCCGTTACGTCCAATGACCTTACCGATATCTTCAGGGTTGACGCGAACTTCAAGAGTTGTTCCTCTACGGTGCGTCTTCTCCTTAACGATCACATCTTCAGGGTTATCTACGATTCCCTTAACAAGGTGCTCGAGAGCTTCATCAATCATGGTTACTCAGCTACTGCTTCAGCTGGAGTTTCTGCAGCAGGTGTTTCAACCACAGCTTCTGTCTCTATAACTTCAGCTGGAACCTCTGCCACTTCGGCGACTGCTACTGGCTCGGACACCTCAACAGCAGGAGTTTCCGCAACTGGATTAGCCTTAGCTGCAAGCTTCTCTTGTGCCTTCTTCTTCAGAGTTGTTGCACCCTCTTTAGGCTCATCCATTGCAGATTTAACTGCTGCCTCATATGCAACGCTCTTGTGTGGCTTAGGTGCAGCAACGCGAAGAGTTCCTTCAGTTCCTGGCAATCCCTTAAACTTCTGCCAATCACCGGTGACCTTAAGCAGAGCTGTTACAGCCTCTGAAGGTTGAGCACCAACTCCAAGCCAATAGAGCGCGCGCGCTGAATTAACTTCAATGATTGATGGCTCTTGTCCTGGAACGTAACGACCAATTTCTTCAATGGAAAGTCCGTTACGAGCCTTACGTGAATCGGTAACAACGATGCGATAGAAGGGTGTGCGGATCTTGCCCATACGCATTAAACGAATTTTTGTAGCCAAAGCAGTGGTGCTCCTAAAAATATATGTTCAATCTCGCGACCGTAGCGGGGTGCCCAGTTAAGAGATCCAACGATGGATATGGATGTTTCGGGGGTAGAGGGCCCCGTCACAGGTGGCCAATCTTGCCATGTGAGCGCGCCGATCCAAAATCAGGAGTTCTCCTCGACCGCCCTCTTAGCTGGATTTCCTGAGCGAGACTTTTTCTTAGGCGGAGTGGAAGGTTTTTTGCCCATTCCCGGCATTGCAGGCATAGCTGGAACCCCTGGAGGCAGAGCCATGCCGGCGGGCATGCCGCCACCATTTCTCATCTGCTTCATCATCTTTTGGGCGGCAGAGAATTTATCGACCAGTGCATTTACTTCCTGCACCTTACGACCTGATCCAGAAGCAATGCGTGCACGTCGTGAACCGTTAAGAATCTTTGGTTCGATCCGCTCTTGTGGCGTCATGGATTGAACAATTGCTTTGGTTCGCACAATTTCACTCTCATCAAAATTCTCTATCTGCTTCTTCATCGCACCAGCACCTGGAAGCATGCTCAGCAACTTACCCATCGAGCCCATCTTTGACATTGCTTCGAGCTGCTCTAGAAAATCTTCAAGTGTGAAATCTTCACCCTTGATAAATTTCTCTTCCAGCTTGGCACTTGACTCACCATCGAGCGCCTTCTTCGCTTGCTCAGCAAGAGTGGCAACATCGCCCATTCCGAGTATGCGAGAAGCCATACGTTCTGGATAGAACAGATCAAAATCACCCAGCTTTTCGCCGGTTGATGCAAACATAATTGGCTTACCAGTCAGTGCTGCTATCGAAAGCGCAGCACCTCCACGAGTATCTCCATCAAGCTTTGTCAGAACAACACCATCGAAGCCAACGCCTACTTTGAATGCTTGAGCAGTCTTTACGGCATCTTGGCCGATCATTGCATCAACCACAAAGAGAATTTCATCGGGGGTGATGGCATCTCGAATATTTGATGCCTGCTTCATCATCTCTTCATCGACGCCTAAACGACCAGCTGTATCAACGATCACAATGTTATGTAATTTAGATCGAGCGAATGCAACACCCGCCTTTGCGACCGCGACAGGGTCACCGACTCCATTTCCAGGTTCAGGTGCAAAGACTGGAACCGAAATGCTCTCCCCAACTACTTGCAGTTGGTTGACAGCGTTTGGTCGCTGCAAATCTGATGCGACCAAAATTGGAGTGTCGCCAAGATCTTTAAAGTGCTTTGCTAGCTTTCCGGCAAGTGTTGTCTTTCCAGCACCTTGCAGACCTGCCAACATAATCACCGTCGGAGGATTCTTCGCTAGACGAACACGACGAGCTTGGCCACCAAGAATTTCAATGAGTTCGGCATTAACGATCTCAAAAATTGCCTGCGCTTGGTTCGACCCCGACTGCAAAGTTGGCAGCGCATTAAGTGACTTGCTCTTAACTTTCTCGATAAAACTTTCGACAACCCCGAGAGCCACATCTGCCTCAAGTAGCCCTTGATAAATCTCATTACATACCTGATCAATGTCAGCCGATGTGATCTTTCCACGGGAACGAAGCGAAGAAAATGCAGCGCTAAATTTGCTACTCAGTGACTCAAACATAATGAGCGCACTCTACTTGAGGAGGGCGGCTTTGACCTTCTCGACAATTTCAGCCACTCGGATATCGCCGAGTGCTCCCCCGCCAATCTCGCGCATATACAGGGTGTCGATCGCCTCCGCACCAAGGGTTGTAATAATTGCAGCTCGGATATCAACACGGCAGGCTGCGAGTACGTCACCGATACTAAATAAAAGCGCAGGCCTATCGTGAGTGCGGATCTCAAGGATGGTCGCATCAGTAGCCCCATCTGAGAATGTCTCAACAACGGGATCTGGGAAAGGAATCTTAGGCAACGTTGCATAGGCAGCAATTCGCTCCTGTATCCGTTCTGCAAGTAAGCGGCTATCACTCAGTGCGCTAGTAAGTTGCTTTCTAATTGATTCATCAGTGATCTCAGGTGCGTGAGGATCAGCGATCACGACCCACTGCATCACTGCACAGTCATTTATTGTCTTTGTCTTGGCAGAGCGAACATCGAGGCGAAGGACATTGAGAACACCTGCAACTAGCGATAGCAGTCCGGATCTATCTGGGATTACAAGATCAATGAGATAGTCATACTCTCGCTTCTCCACTTGAATTGAGAGCTCGCCTCTAGCTGCGAGTTCACTTTGTTCTACTGTTAACTCAGGTTGCGGCGCGAGCGTGTCATCGACCATCGCGCTCTTGACTCGCCTCACCAAATCTTCGACCAGGCCAGCCTTCCACTCAGACCAAGCCGCCTTTCCAGTTGCTTCACCATCAGCAACACTCAGCGCATGCAAGAGTTCGAGCGTAGCTACATCCGGTATCGCGGCAAGAACAGTTGCGATAGTCGCTGGGTCGTCAAGGTCTCGTCGAGTAGCCGTAGCAGAAAGTAATAAGTGGTGTTGAACTAGGATTTTCAGAGTCTCTTGATCGGCGGAATCAAAGCCCACGCGAGCAGCAATCGGAATGATCAGCGATGCTCCCCGAATCGAATGATCATCTTCTGTGCCTTTTCCAATGTCATGAAAGAGCGCTGCGAAGAGAAGCAAATCTGGGCGATGAACCTTTCGTGTAAGAGCACTTGCATGAACAAGAGTTTCAACCATATGTCGATCAACGGTATGTCTATGTAAAAGATTACGTTGCGGAAGTGAGCTGACTTTGTTCCACTCTGGGAACCAGGAGGTAATCACGCCTTCTTGCTCAAAACCTTCCCAGACTGGAATCATCGATGGGCCAGCGCCAATAAATGCGATGAAGTTTTCACGGGCAATACGAGGCCAAGGCGTTGAGAGCGCTGGCGCCTTCTGACCAATAAGTGCTGAGGTTTCCATGGACAGAGGAAGACCAATTTGAGATGCGGCAGCTGCAACTTTAAATGACAAGGTCGCATCGGTTGAGATTGGCGCATCAACGCTTAAGGCAACCTCTTGGTGTGAAATAAGGATCTCCGGAGTTAACGCAGTTGTGCGGACTTTCTTCATAAATCTTCCGAGACGATCTTTGCCACGATATTCAATGCCGTGCCAAATTGATCCGAGCAAATAATCGATTGATCGGGCAGATTTAGCAACGTCAGCCATTAACACGTCGGCGTCGGCGTAACCAAGAATCTCTGCCAATGTATCTTGTTCACGAAAGAAAAGCCGATCCTTTGAGTTCCCCGTTAAAGTGTGCAGGCTATCTCGAATCTTAAGGAGCGTGCTCTCTGCAGTCGCAATCCGCTCTAGGGTTGGTAGCTGAACATCAGAGCGCGCAATACATCTGATTGAATTAATATCTCGCAGGCCACCACGAGCCTCTTTCAGATCTGGCTCTAAGAGATATGCCAACTCGCCACTTTTCTCGTGACGAATGCGCATCGATTCTTTCAACTCTTGTAGATAGCGTCGTGAGTCTCTTCGCCAAAGCTCAAGATTATCTGCTTGAAGGTGGGCGACGGGATCGGGATCCCCGCAAATCAAGCGAATATCAAGAAGCCCCATAGCCACTCGGATATCTTTTTTTGCAAGCTCTACACTCTCGCTCACAGTTCTCACAGAATGATCAATAGATAAGCCTTGATCCCAGAGTGGGTAGAGAATCGAATTAACAATCTCGTTAAGTTCTTTTTGATCTTTGCCTCGGTGGATAAAAATTAGATCCACATCAGACCCTGGAGAGAGTTCGCCGCGGCCATAACCACCGACCGCGGCGAGACTCACTCCTTGGGAAGTTGCTCCGAGAGCGCCGAACAGGTCAACAAGTGATGCATCAATCTTGTCAGATCTCAGTCGACGTTCTCGAGTACTCATTTCTTATTTCACCCTTTAGATTGCCTCTGAACCACGCTCTCCTGTTCGAACACGAATTACTTGTTCAACCGAAGTTGTCCAGACCTTTCCATCGCCGATAGATCCGGTGAATGCTGCTTTTACAATGAGATCGAGAGCGCTCTCGACATCAGCATCATTAACCAAAACTTCCAGGCGAACTTTAGGAACGAGGTCAACAGTGTATTCGGCCCCACGATAGACCTCAGTATGTCCCCGTTGACGTCCAAAGCCACTGGCTTCAGAGACGGTCATTCCTGTAATTCCGGCTGCCTGAAGAGCATCCTTTACCTCATCTAACTTAAATGGCTTAAGTATTGCTGTAATCAGTTTCATGACTGTCCTCCCTTAGAAACGCCTAGGACACTTCCTTGGCTGTTATCCGATAGTTCGTATGCGCGCTCGGCATGAATTGCAACATCTATACCAGCAACTTCCTGATCAGCAGTGATACGGAATCCGAAGATCATATCGATTACCTTGCCGATGATTAATGTAGCGATAAATGAGTACGCAAGGACAGCTCCCGCACCAATAATCTGCTTGACGAGTTGATCTGTTCCTCCGCCATCGAAGAGACCTACTTCAACTCCAACAAAGCCGATCATAATTGTTCCTACGATTCCGCCCACAAGGTGGACTGCGACAACATCAAGCGAATCGTCGTATCCAAACTTGAACTTAAGGCCAACCGAAAGTGCGCAAAGAGCGCCAGCAACCGCACCGATTATTAAGGCACCGCTTGCATTTACCGCAGCACATGCTGGGGTGATGGCAACAAGTCCAGCTACTACACCAGAAGCTGCACCAAGGCTTGTTGCATGCCCATCACGAATCTTTTCAACGAGCAACCACGCTAGTACCGCTGCAGTAGTTGCACCGATTGTGTTAAGAAGTGCTAAGCCAGCAGTTCCATTTGCAGCCACTGCTGAACCGGCATTGAAACCAAACCAGCCAAACCAGAGAAGGGCTGCACCTAGCATGACAAGTGGCAAGCTATGTGGACGCATCGGAACTTTTCCAAAACCAATGCGCTTGCCAAGAATGAGGGCTAGCGCCAAACCTGCTGCACCAGCATTGATGTGTACCGCAGTTCCTCCCGCAAAGTCCAAGGCTGCAAGATCATTGGCGATCCAGCCACCAGTCTTTGCAACAAAGTTATCGAATGCAAAGACCCAGTGTGCAACTGGGAAGTAGACGAGAGTGACCCATACGCCTGCAAAGACCATCCATGCACCAAATTTCGCACGATCTGCGATCGATCCAGAAATAAGCGCAACTGTAATTGCTGCAAAGAGTCCTTGGAATCCAATAAAGACTGCTGCAGGAATTTCTCCAATGAGCGCTGTCGAATTATCTAAACCTTTGAGAAAGAGAAAATCATTAGCGTTACCGATAAGGCCACGATCGCCTACTGAATCTCCGAATACGAGAGAGAATCCGACCGCGATCCAAATAACAAAAACGAGTGCAAGTGCGCCAAATGACATCATCATCATATTGAGGACACTCTTTACTCGAACCATTCCACCGTAGAACAGTGCCAAACCAGGGATCATGAGAGTGACCAAACCAGTACTCATGAGCATCCATGCGGTATGACCTGAGTTAAGTACAACTTCTTCCATAAAAAGAACCACCTTCGTGTTATCGAGAAATCTCTCGCCATTGAGATGGCCTAAAGATGCTCGGGTGGGGTTACAGGCGATCGGAAAGCAGGTTAAGAATTAGTCACAAATTGGCGTTTTGTGTTACAGCCTGGTTACAGCCTGGGCTATTCCTCGAGCAGCGCCTCGAGATAGGCCGCTGAATCAAAGGGATGAAAGTCCTCGATCGCCTCACCGGTGCCTACGAATTTAACGGGCACGCCCATCTCGCGTTCAACAGCCAAGGCAAATCCACCTTTGGCGCTTCCATCCGTCTTTGTCAGGATGAGTCCGGTTACGGCTACAGATTCAGAGAAGACTCTTGCTTGGGTGATTGCGTTCTGACCAGTTGTCGCATCTAAAACTAATAAGACTTCGGTAACTGGTGCAATTTTCTCAATCACACGTTTGATCTTGCCTAATTCATTCATGAGATCACTTTTATTGTGCAGTCGGCCTGCCGTATCAACTATGAGAATCTCCTTGTGATGGTCTCGTGCATGTTGCACCGCATCGAAGGCAACTGAAGCCGGCTCTGATTGATCTTTGCCAGAAATCACATCAACACCGATGCGAGTCCCCCATGTCTGCAGTTGCTCGACAGCGGCGGCGCGAAAAGTATCACCGGCTCCCAAAAGAACACCTTTGCCATCTTTTTTCAGGTAATGCGCAAGCTTTGCCGCCGATGTTGTCTTACCTGTGCCGTTAATTCCTACGATCAGAAAAACACTGAGTGGGGACGCGAGATCAATGCTCCGTGGTTTGTCAGAGAGGAATTGCGAGAGCACTGATATTAAACCTGCGCGGGCATCATCACCCTTTATCTTCTTCGCAGATTGAATAACTTCATCAGCAAGTGTGGGTCCAATATCTGATGTCAGGAGGTCTCGCTTGGCTTGATCCCAATCTAAATCAGAGATCTGTGAACGCGTTAACTTCGCAACGAGTGCGCCAAATAAGCCCATGAGTACTGCCTAGCTATGCAGTTTCAGATTCACGAAGGCGTTGAGAAATCACTTCAGTGACTCCATCTCCACGCATCGTTACACCGTATAAAGCATCAGCAATCTCCATCGTTCGTTTTTGGTGAGTGATGATGATCAGTTGTGAACTCGCGCGCAGCTCTTCAAGTACACCAA
>CANLHC010000003.1 GCA_947490625.1 Candidatus Nanopelagicaceae bacterium | reverse complement strand
GGTAACTTCTGGATCGCCCTTCCACTTGCCATGATTCTTGGTGCAGCCTTTTCTGCATTCATTGAATTCTTCTTAATGCGCACTTTGCTTAAGCACAGTAACCAAGGCCCGATTGCAGCGATTGCACCGATTATTGCAACGCTAGGACTCCTTGGGGTTATCCGCGCAGGTATCGGCTTTATCTGGGGACATGGAGATGTTCAGTTTGAAGGACCTCTCTCTAAAGTTGGATATAAAGTTGGCGAGACCACTCTATTCATTGCACCGATGGGTCTCTTCGTTATTGGTTTCGTCGTCGCAGTTCTAATAATTGTGACAATTGTTTTCCAAAAGACCAATATTGGTCTTGCGCTACGAGCATCTGCATACGCTCCGGAAATTGCACAACTCTCGGGAATTCGCGTCTCTGGAGTTCGAACGTTGGGTTGGGCTATTGCAGGCGCTACAGGTGCGGCGGCAGGAATTTTACAAACAGTCAACGGAATCGGCGGACTCGCACCAGAGTCACTCGAGTTCAGCTTCTTGCTCGTCTTCGGATTTATCGCAGCGGTAATCGGTGGTCTCGAATCACTTCCTGGCGCGGTAATCGGTGCGCTGATTCTTGGCTTAGTCCTTGCATTCGTACAGATTTACATCAGCGGCACTTTAGGATTTATCGTTGCCTTCTTACTGTTGCTGGTAGTTCTCATTCTTCGCCCGCAAGGCTTCTTAGGTTCGAAGGCGAGTCGCCGTGCTTAAAAAACATCCACTCATCACCTTCATCATCTTCGGTTTTATTCTCTTCCTCATTAGCAACCGCCTCGACGAGTTGGCCGTCTATCAAGGTGCAACTGTTGCTATCTATGTCATTGCAATCGCATCTCTCATTCTTCTCACTGGTTACTCAGGTCAGATATCCCTTGGCCATGGTGCACTCATGGCTATCGGCGGATATGCCGCGGTATTAGTGCGCATTAATTTCAATGCACCGGTCTGGCTCACCTTTGTCGTAGCAGTCCTTGCTGCCGCTGTTGGTGGCGCTCTCTTAGGTTTAGCTGCTGCACGATTAAGTGGCCCATATCTTGCAGGAACAACTCTCGCACTTGCAATCGGACTGCCATCGATTGCAAATGAGTTTTCTTTTCTAGGCGGAGAGCAAGGATTCATCTTTGATGTTGGATTTCCACCAGCTTCTCTTGGTGAAGATTTCACCCAGTACAAATGGTATTTCTGGATTAGCTGGTCGGCAGCGCTAATCGCTACGTATTGGTTACGCCATGTTTTGAATTCACGTTATGGTCGTAGCTGGCGTGCAGTGCGTAGTAATGATGTTGCCGCGGAGCTTGCCGGAATTCATGTTGGTCGTAACAAAGTTCTAGCATTCACCATCAGCGCTGGGCTAGCAGGCTTGGCCGGTGCCCTTCTTGGCATGATCCTGCTTGTCTCGCCGGGCGCTTTCCCCCTTGCCCTGTCATTTTCTTTAGCGACAGGCGCGGTCCTCGCTGGCGTAACCACCCTCGGAGGCGTCATGATTGGGGCAGTGACTCTGGTGGCAATCCCCGAGATCGCCCTAGCGATAGCCGATCGCTATGGTGGCTCAGAGACGATCACCTTGAACTTGCCGGGCCTACTGGTGAGTGGATTACTTATCTTGACGGTTTTGCTGGTGCCAAATGGGCCGGTTGAACAGATGCATGCGCGACGCGCTAAGCATGCGAAGAGCGGCAAAGCTTCGCATAGTCCAGTTGAGTTAACACTCCGTGTAGGCAGTAAGACTTGGTCAACCAAGAAGTAACAAGGCCTAGAAGTAGTAAAGAAGTAAGAAATAAATCCCGCAAGGGCCCTCGATGGAAGGAAGAAGATGATAAAAATCAATCGTCAGAAGTTCATAACTGCTTCTGCGTTACTCGCAATTGCCGCACTCACAGTCACAACTGTGCCTGCGCAAGCGTTTAACCCACGTTCGGCAGAGCCTGGATTAACAGCAACATCAATTAAGTTGGGTATCACACTCCCAATGGATGGTTTTGCAGCTCCTGGCTACCAAAAGATTCCAGGTGCAATGAAGGCCTATTTTGACTATGTCAATGCTGCTGGTGGTGTCCATGGTCGCAAAATCACACTCGAAGTAAAAGATGACAAGTACAACCAGCAAACTGCAGTAAACAATGCCAATCAGTTGATTTTGCGTGACAAAGTGTTTGCACTCGTGGGAACACTAGGAACCGCGAGCACAAAGGCGATCGCTGATAAGGCCCAACTAACAAAGCGCGGAGTTCCATCACTCTTTGTTAACACCGGCTTTAGCGGTTTTGCTAATCCAAATGCGAGTGATATCAGAAATAACCCACGCGCATATGCAACGACATTTGCAATCTTGCCTTCCTACTACATGGAAGCAAAGATCATGTCGCGCTACCTCAAAGATAAGTACCCAGGCAAAAAGCTTGCACTTATCTATCAGGATGATGACTTCGGTAAGGACGCGCTCGCTGGATTTAAAGAGGGTGGGATAAAATTCGACACAGAAATTGGATACGCACCCCCATCACTATCCCAGCCCACGACAGGTTCGGGCTGGATCTCAACGCTAAAAGCCGCTAATCCAGATGTAACCGTGATGTTCGGTGTCTCATCTGCAACAACAGTCTTGTTGGGTGCTGCCTTTACAGGTGGTTGGGTTGGTAAGACTCAATTTGTAATTGGTTCAGTCGGTGGCGATGCAACAACAATCGCGAGCCGTAACAGAGGCCTTGTAGCACTCCTCAATGGAGCAAAGGGATTCTCATTCGCTCCAGCTCCTACGGATGTCAACGATGAGTACATCAAGTTGTTCCAAACAATCTATTCTGCGGCTCAGCCAACACAGACCTTCGACAACAACGTTGTTGCAGGTATGTCAAACGCCTTCTTGGCAGTTCAGGCACTCCATGCTGCTGGTAAGAATCTCACTCGCAAGGGCTTGATTAATACCATTGAGACAAAGGGTTCAACCCTTCCTAGCCCATTCCTTACTCAACTCGGATACTCAAAGTCATCACATGTTGGTGCTAACGGGTACTGGATTGGAACATATGGACCAACAGGTGCACTCACCGCAGATGGTGGTAAGTACACCGTCTATACAACCGATTCAGGTAACGGACAAGTTGTTGAATCAACATTCAAGCGTCCAGCAATGCCTGCGAAAGGATTACCTAACTAATGAAAATCTCAACAACTAAGTCACGTATCGTCTCAGCATTTGCTGTAGTAGCACTTGCTGGAACAGTTATGGTTGGTGCACCAAGTGCGGCTAATGCTGCACCACAGTGTGCAACAGCCAGCTTTGTCACCCAATGCGCAGGCGTTGGCGCAGATGGTGCACCATATTCATTCATCGCTGCTGCGAACTTCAATGGAACAGTCTTTATCTGGTCTCACGGAATTCGCCCAGCGATCGACCTCCCAGCAACTCTTGCTCCGGTAGGTCCTTACACGATGACTAATGCTGCAGAACCTGGCCCAGGTGCATCAGAGGGTGACTTGTCGATCATTAACAAGTTAGTTGCATCAGGTTACGGTGTTGCAGGTTCTGGTTTTTCTCGCCAGTCAATCAACGCTACGCAAGCATTGGCAGCCAATAAGGAACTGATTGCAACATTTAAGACTAAGTTCCCGACAACCAAGTCTGTTATTGCATGGGGTAAATCACTCGGTGCACTTCACTCACAGATGCTGGCTGAGAAGAACCCTGAACTTGTTGATGGTGTGATTCTTGCTTGCCCAGCAGCAAATCCACAGAATGCAATGATTTCCTACTTTGGTGATGCGCTCTGGGGCTTTAAGGCTCTCTTCGATCCATCAATTATCGTTGGTGGATATTCAACTGACCCAGACACCCGCAAGAATCAACAGTTAGCTAATATCGGTAAAGTGCTAATTGT
Source organism: Candidatus Nanopelagicaceae bacterium (assembly GCA_947490625.1). Taxonomy (GTDB): domain Bacteria; phylum Actinomycetota; class Actinomycetes; order Nanopelagicales; family Nanopelagicaceae; genus Planktophila. The sequence continues at coordinate 26,385 of CANLHC010000003.1, read as the reverse complement.
TCTGGGTGCGCTTAAGGATGGTCTTTCAAGTGGTGCGTGGCCAGCGACAGCAAGCCCTGCCGGTAAGGCACTGCAAGCTCAGGGAATTCCTTCACGTTCTGCGCTATTAGCGATCGGCCTCATGGCTGGCATTCCTACTCGTAGCGAGCATGTTGATGGAACCGCAGGACCTGTCGGAGCTACTGACACATACCCATTAGCCGTTGCTCCTGCTGTGGCTGTTTTGGAAAACATGGGAACTGTCGGACCAGCAGGAACTCTCCTATTGGCAGATGGTGAATTGCTCACTGGCGGAAAGGTCTTTGACAACTCAAGTACCGATTATGCAGCGCGCATTGCAGCAGATGCTGATATCTACTCATTCGCACTCAGCGGAAATAAAGCAGTCGCAGGCATCATCAGCGCACTTGCAGCAACTCCACGTGAGAAAGCAGATGCAGCAGCTGTTGCAAAGATTCCTGGAATTATTGGGGTAAGTGGAAAGATCACAAAGCCTACGATCATCTTCCAAGCTGAATCTGATCAGTACACTCCGGCTGCAATTGTTCAATGGCATATCGACACCTATGCTGCACAGTTTGCAGCAGAGAAGGCGAAGGCCATGGCAGATGCTAAGAAGTCACGTTCTTACGTGCCTCCTACAAATAACCTGCTTGTGCTCTGGGAAAAAACTGCTGCTTCGTACTCTAAGTTCAGCGGCCTATCACCAGACCTTACTGCTGCTGCAGGTGCCGGAACGGGTCACTGCACATTTACCGCTGCTCAGTATTTAGCAGCGGCAGATCTGATGGTGGAAACACTTAAGAATGGCAAGTTCCCTCTCGGCGGAAAGATTAAAACAACCGCTCGTAAGGCTGGCTTGTCATTTGATAAGGACTTCCTTGTGCCAACATTTAAGGCGCTTGGATAACCTGAAGTAGATTAAAGACAAAAGGCCCTGGGAAACCAGGGCCTTTTGTCATCTACTACCCTTGCATTATGAGTAATCAATTACGCGCCACATATCGCATCGCTGATGCCGATGCGATGGCCGCACTCGGTGAAAAGATCGGGCGTCTTTCTCGCCCTGGGGATTTAATCTTGCTCAACGGCCCATTGGGAGCCGGAAAAACAATCTTTGTACAAGGCGTTGGTAAGGCACTGGGAATAAGTGATGTCACATCGCCCACCTTTGTTATTTCACGAATTCATAAAGGTGCGATGCCTCTGATTCATGTGGATGTATACCGTTTACTGGAAGCTGGAAATGCTGCGGCTTATCTTGATGATCTGGATCTTGATAGCGCACGTGAGGATGCTCTAACTGTGATCGAGTGGGGCAGCGCTGAATCTGCGCGGTTAAGTGATGATCGACTCGAGATCACAATAGATCGCAGCAATGAAGAACGTTTTGTCACAATCTCTGCCGTAGGTCCAAGATGGGATGGGGTAGAGCTATGAGCGCCAGCCTCGTGATTGATACATCTACTTCGCGCACAATTGTTGCTCTTGTGAAGGATGAGCAGATTATCTGGCAGGGCTTTCATGATGGTGCAACTGATCATGGAAATGCGGTGGCACTTCTAGCTAAGCAAGCGCTAGCAGCCGGCGTTAATCCAGAACGCGTCATTGTTGGAATGGGGCCGGGGCCATTTACCGGTTTGCGTGTGGGGATCTCATTTGCGCGAGCCTTTGCCGCAGCGCGAAATATTCCAGTGATTGGTATCTGTTCACTTGATGCCATTGTTGTCGATCAAGCTGCGTACACAGTTGCTATCGATGCCCGCCGTAAAGAGATTTACTGGGCTAAATATCAAGACGGTGTGCGCATTGAAGGACCGGCTGTGAATTTTCCGGGAGATGTCGCTGGATACATCATTGATCTCTATCCAGATGTACTGCGTTTGGTGCAGCTCTCAGAATCACAGAATGTAAGTGAGCCATTTTATTTGCGTAGACCAGATGCAGTTGCAACTGCAGATCGGCCATCATGATTACCTATCGCGCAATGATCGCTCTCGATATTCCCGTTGTGGCCTCCCTTGAAAAAGAGATCTTTAAAGATGATCCCTGGTCTATGGGGCAATTCAAGGAAGAAGTTTCCAATAACGGAATCACTCGCCATTACCTCGTTGCCTGCGACGCGCAGCATCAGATTATTGGTTGGGCAGGGGCGCTCTGCGCCTCTGATGGTGCTGATACAGATGTTTTGACGATCGCTGTTGTTCCAGATTTTCGAATGCGCGGAATTGCTCGTCACATGCTGACTTCACTCATTGATTGGGCATATACAAAGAACTCGCCACAGATTTTTCTAGAAGTTGAAAAGAACAATCAACCAGCGCAGGCGCTCTATATCTCAGAAGGCTTTGAAATCATCGCGCTACGCCCTGATTATTACGGTGTGGGACTTGATGCACTTGTGATGTCCAAGGTGCTCAAATGAGAGGGCCACTAGTTCTAGGTATCGAAACGTCGTGCGATGAGACTGCAATTGGAATCGTTGCTGGACGCACTCTGTTGGCAAATGTCATCGCATCTAGTGTTGATGAGCATGCTCGCTTTGGCGGTGTTGTGCCAGAGATCGCAAGCAGAGCGCACCTTGAAGCAATTCAACCCGCCCTCGCCCAAGCTCTAAAAGATGCCGGTGTCACACTTCGCGACATTGATGCAGTTGCTGTTACTGCAGGCCCCGGACTAATCGGTGCGTTACTGGTTGGAACATCAACTGCTGCTGGTTTAGCACTCGGGCTTGGTCGCCCGATATATGCGGTAAACCATCTAGCTGCACATATCAGCGTTGATTACTTAACGCATTCCAACGCGATCGAACCCACCATTGCGCTATTGGTAAGCGGTGGACATTCATCGCTTTTAAAAATTGATGACATCACGCATTCGATTACAAAACTTGGTGCAACGATGGATGATGCAGCAGGGGAAGCCTTCGACAAGATCGCTCGAATTTTGGATCTCGGTTTTCCTGGGGGACCGGCTATCGATCGCATCGCACGAGAAGGCAATCCGTCGGCAATTGATTTTCCGCGCGGGCTGACAACAAGTGGCGATTGGAAAACTCGTCCCTATGATTTCTCGTTCTCTGGACTTAAAACTGCGGTTGCTAGATATCTAGAGAACACACCCACCTATGCAAAAGCCGATGTCGCAGCATCCTTCCAAGAAGCAGTTGTTGATGTTCTGCTGCAGAAGGCGTTGGCTGCTTGTAAAGATTCTGGAATCGATCGCCTGGTGATCGCAGGTGGAGTCGCCGCCAACTCACGGCTGCGAGCCCTGGCCGAGCAGCGCTGTGCGCGCGCCAAGATCGCACTTGCTATCCCAGAGCCGGCCTTGTGTACCGATAATGGGGCGATGGTGGCCTCTCTCGGGGCGTTGATGGTCCTCTCCGGGCGTCCAGCCAGCCCATTGGCCTTCGATGCCAGTTCGTCGATGCCAGTCGAGGCGATCAGCCTCTAAACCCGCGTTCCCTCGATTTGCAGGCTCGAATCGCCCAGCCTAGTCTTAGCGTTAGCACTCTCGTACTCACACTGCTAAAAGGAGAAATACCATGGCCGTTGCCATTAAGCCGCTCGAAGATCGAATTGTTGTAAAGACCAACGAGGCTGAGACAACAACAGCATCAGGTTTGGTTATCCCAGATACCGCCAAAGAGAAGCCACAAGAAGGCGTAGTCCTTGCAGTTGGCCCAGGCCGCTTCGATGATGGCGTTCGCGTTCCAATGGATGTCAAGGTTGGCGATGTCGTTCTCTACAGCAAGTACGGCGGAACCGAAGTGAAGTACAACAACGAGGAGTACCTCGTGCTCTCAGCTCGCGACATTCTCGCAGTAATCGAGCGCTAAGCGATGGGAAAAATTCTAGATTTCGATGAGCATGCTCGTCGTGCGATGGAACGTGGTGTCAATATTCTTGCCGACACAGTCAAGGTAACACTCGGTCCTAAGGGTCGTAACGTTGTGATCGCTAAGTCATTTGGCGCACCCGTTATCACCAACGACGGTGTCACCATCGCGAAAGAGATTGAACTTTCAGATCCTGCCGAGAACATGGGCGCACAGCTTGTTAAAGAAGTTGCAACAAAGACCAACGATGTTGCAGGCGATGGAACAACAACTGCGACAGTTCTGGCACAAGCAATGGTCAAGGAAGGTCTTCGTAACCTTGCCGCCGGTGCCCAGCCAATGGATCTCAAGCTTGGAATCGAAGCAGCTGTTGCAGCAGTATCAAAGAAGCTGCACGAGATTGCGACTCCGGTAAAGGATCGCGCGCAGATTGCAGATGTTGCAACAATTTCTGCAAAGGATCGCACCATCGGAGATCTCATCGCAGAGGCGATGGATAAGGTCGGCAAAGATGGCGTTATCACTGTAGAAGAAGCATCAACTGCAACTGTTGAACTCGAATTCACAGAAGGTATGCAATTCGATAAGGGTTACATCTCACCTTACTTTGTGACAGACCAAGACCGTATGGAATCAGTATTAGATGATGCCTACATCTTGATCTCTGCCAACAAAATCTCATCCCTGGCTGAACTTCTTCCTATCTTGGAAAAGGTTTCACAGGCAGGTAAGCCACTCTTGATCATCGCAGAAGATGTTGAAGGCGAAGCGCTTTCTACACTTGTTGTAAACCGTATGCGTGGAGTCTTCACATCAGCAGCTGTTAAGGCTCCTGGCTTTGGAGATCGTCGCAAGGCAATGTTGCAAGATATTGCAATCTTGACCGGTGGCCAGGTGGTCTCAAGTGAGATCGGTATGAAGCTTGATCAAGTTGCACTGACAGATCTTGGTCGCGCTCGCCGCATTGTTATTACAAAGGATGCAACAACGATCGTTGATGGAGCAGGGGATAAGGCAGCAGTTGTTGCTCGCACCACTGAGATCCGTAACGAGATTGCAGCATCTGACTCTGACTGGGATAAAGAGAAGTTGCAAGAGCGTGTTGCAAAGCTTTCAGGTGGCGTCTGTGTCATCAAGGTTGGAGCACATACCGAAGTCGAACTTAAAGAGAAGAAGCTTCGCCTAGAGGATGCGATCTCAGCTACTCGTGCAGCAGTTGAAGAAGGTATTGTGATCGGCGGCGGCGCAGCACTTGTGCATGCGGCAGATGCGCTCGAAGGCGATCTCGGATTCACCGGAGATAAGGCAGTCGGCGTTCGTCTTGTGCGCAAGGCATGCGATGAGCCACTTCGTTGGATTGCTGAAAACGCTGGTCTTGAAGGCTATGTCGTTGTCGCAAAGGTGCGCGCACTTAAGGTCAATGAAGGCTTTAACGCAGCAACTGATGTCTATGGCGATCTTGCAAAAGATGGCGTCATCGATCCAGTAAAGGTGACGCGTTCAGCACTTGCTAACGCTGCATCAATTGCTGCAATGTTCATCACCACTGAAGCACTTGTATACGAGCGCCCAGCTGATGAAGAACCTGCAGTAGGTGGCCACGGTCATTCACATGGACCTGGTGGGCACAGCCACTAACTACAAAAAATGCATTAATGAGAAAACCCCCGCGAAATTATTCGCGGGGGTTTTCTCATGTAAAGATCTATGAATTAACTTGCGTGCGAGACCGTAGCTTCGGCAACAATTGATGCCGGGATTGTTAGTGGTGTGACGCCTTGGCGCTCGAGGATTGCGGTGCGATCATCTTCTGAAAGACCTCCCCAGATTCCATAAGGCTCTTGTACGGCTAGAGCATGGGCGCGGCAGGCAGCGATGACAGGACAGCTTGCGCAGATCGCCTTCGCTGCATTTTCGCGATTGCGACGGCGTGGGCCGCGCTCTCCATCGGGATGGAAGAACATCTCAGGATCAAGGTCGCGACAAGCGCCTTTGTACTGCCATTCCCACTCTTCCATTACGGGAATCGGTAAGCGTGAAATCTCAGCCATCTCTTTACTCCTGTTCGTTTCTCGGTAAAAGCGAGAATACAACCGTTTCATAAGTTGTTCAAGTATCTAACGAGTCAAACCTGGTTCAGCGGCGAAAAATTCCCAGATTGAGCGTGGTTTCAAGTGGTGATATAGGCCACTAGGGAGCACGATTACCCCATGAGCCCAGCAGAGCAGCCGCCATTAGCCACAGGAGAGCTCCTGAGCGTGGCAGCGGTGGCTCGCAGGATTGGGGTTGCCCCAGCAACACTTCGCACCTGGGCCAGGCGTTATGGAATCGGACCTAACGAGCACGAGGCCGGTTCGCACCGAAAGTACTGCCCATCTGATTTAGCCAAGCTCACCGTTATGCGACGTCTCATTAGTTCAGGTGTAGCCCCGGCAGAAGCTGCAGAGCAAGCGAAAGCTCACGATGGTGAAGTAGTTATTGCAGAGTTCACCTCACTCTGTCGTGAATGCGATGAAACGATTGATGCAATTTTTAATGCAGCCGAAGCACTTGACTCACTCTTTGTTGAAACGATGTTGCGCAATGAGATTTCAGAGAATGGAATTATCAGTGCCTGGCAAGAAGTATTCGTTCCCGTGCTTATCCAAGTCGGAGCCGCATGGGAGAAGTCTGGCAAGGGTATTGAAGTCGAACACATGCTCACCGAAATTCTCAAGCGAGTGCTGCGCGAATCAACATCAGAAATTGTTGCGCCAGTTAATACTCGCCCCGTATTGCTTGCTTCAGTTGGCGAAGAGCTTCACTCACTTGCACTGCATGCACTCGCTGCCGCTTTGGCAGAGCGCGGTATTGAGACTCAATTCCTCGGTGCACGAACACCAGTGGAAGCAATCTCATCAATGGTCTCTCGCTTTGCACCCCCTGCAGTTTTCTTATGGGCCCAGTTGCCAGTCAACGGTGATCCAAAATTTGTTACCGGCATTCCATCTGTGCGCCCAGCACCTCGCGTCATCATCGGCGGGCCAGGATGGAACCCCGATAAGTGCCAAAACGCCCTCTTTGTAGGCTCACTCACCCTCGCAGTAGATGAGATCGCGATGGCAGTCGGGGCCTAGGCCCACCGATAGACTGCGCCTATGAGCGAGCACGACAAGGTCACCATGTTGGGGCTGACCTATGACGATGTATTGCTCCTGCCTGATGCCTCTGAAGTTGTCCCTAGCGAAGTAGATACATCGACCTGGTTGACGCGCAATATTTCACTCGCTGTTCCGTTGGCATCATCTGCGATGGATACGGTGACCGAATCGGCTATGGGAATTGCCATGGCAAAAGCTGGTGGCATCGGAATTATTCATCGAAACTTTTCCATTCAAGATCAAGTCACCCACGTGAAGTTAGTTAAAAACGTTGGCCTGGCAGGTGCCGCTGTTGGTGTGGGCGACGATGGATTTGCACGCGCACAAGCACTGATTGAAGCAGGAGTAGATGTAGTTGTTGTCGATACCGCGCACGGTCATCACCGCGCAGTGCTCGAGGCGATCGAACGTATTAAAAAGTTTTCACCAACAACTGAAGTGATCGGCGGCAATGTGGCAACACGTGCCGGTGCGCAAGCGCTGATTAACGCCGGGGCGGATGCGGTCAAAGTCGGAGTTGGTCCAGGATCAATCTGTACAACCCGCGTTGTTGCCGGTGTCGGTGTTCCGCAAGTGACGGCAATTATGGAGGCAGCAAAGGCGTGTAACAAAGCTGGTATTCCATTGATCGCCGATGGTGGACTTCAGTATTCAGGTGACATTGTTAAAGCAATTGTTGCCGGCGCGCACTCAGTGATGCTCGGTTCACTCTTGGCCGGATGCGATGAGTCGCCAGGTGAGTTAATTGAAATTGATGGCCGCAAATTTAAGGCATACCGGGGAATGGGTTCACTCGGTGCGATGCAATCGCGTGGTGAGCAGAAGTCATACTCAAAAGATCGATACATGCAAGATGATGTTTTAAGCGAAGATAAATTAGTTCCCGAAGGTATCGAAGGAAAAGTTGCATATCGCGGATCTGTCGCAGAGGTAGTTCACCAACTTGTTGGCGGATTGCGCAGCGGTATGGGATATGCCGGGGCTGCAGATGTTGCCACCCTGCGCCGAGATGGACACTTGATTCAAATTACCGCCGCCGGGCTGCAAGAGAGCCATCCGCACGATGTGCTCCATGTTGCCGATGCGCCTAATTATTCGAAGTCTAAGTAAGGAGAGCACTCATGGATATCGAAATCGCCCCCGGAAAACGCGCTCGCCAGGCTTACTCATTTGACGATATCGCCATTGTGCCAAGTCGCCGTACACGCGACCCAGAAGATGTATCAACAACATGGCAGATCGATGCTTACAAATTTGAGCTACCGATGTTGGCAGCACCTATGGATTCTGTTGTTTCTCCGGAAACGGCGATTGAGATTGGTCGCTTAGGTGGTCTAGGCGTTCTTAACCTCGAAGGATTGTGGACTCGTTATGAGGATCCGCGTATTCCTTTGGGTGAGATTGCATCTATGCCAGATAAGCATGCAACTCGTCGTATGCAAGAAATTTATAGCGCACCCATTCGCCCTGAATTGATTAAAGAGCGCATCAAAACGATTCGCGATGCGGGTGTCACTGTTGCAGCATCTCTCTCACCTGCGCGTACTGCCGAATTTCATAAGGCTGTGATCGCAGCTGGCGTAGATATCTTCGTCATCCGCGGCACAACAGTTTCGGCTGAGCATGTTGCATCAGAGCGCGAAGAGCTGAATTTAAAGAAGTTTATCTACGAGTTAGATGTTCCTGTGATAGTTGGTGGGGTTGCAACTACTACGGGTGCACTTCACTTAATGCGTGCTGGTGCCGCCGGCGTCTTGGTTGGTTTTGGTGGCGGAGCAGCGCATACCACTCGAAAAGTTTTGGGAATCGAAGTTCCGATGGCATCAGCTGTTGCAGAAGTTGCAGCAGCTCGTCGTGAATACCTTGATGAATCTGGTGGACGCTATGTTCACGTTATTGCAGATGGTGCAGTCGGTCGCTCTGGCGATATTGCTAAAGCAATTGCAATGGGCGCAGATGCAGTGATGATGGGATCTCCGCTTGCAAAAGCTACAGAAGCACCGGGACTTGGATGGCACTGGGGATCAGAAGCTCATCACAGCCAGCTGCCACGAGGTGAGCGCGTTAATGTCGGCACAGTTGGTTCACTCGAAGAGATCTTGCTAGGACCTTCACATAACGCAGATGGCTCAATGAATTTATTTGGTGCACTTCGTCGCTCGATGGCAACGTGTGGATATTCAGATGTGAAATCTTTCCAGCGTGTAGAGGTGCTTATTAGCCATGGCAAGTAACGTCACATCCGGTGGCGTACTAGTCGTCGATTTCGGTGCGCAATACGCCCAACTGATTGCACGTCGGGTTCGTGAAGCACATGTGTATTCAGAGCTAGTTCCGCATTCGATTACATCGGCAGAAGTTCTAGCAAAAAGCCCTGCCGCAATTATTCTCTCTGGCGGCCCATCGAGTGTCTATGCCGACAATGCGCCCACCTTTGATTCATCCATTCTCACACTAGGAATTCCTGTCTTTGGAATCTGTTATGGATTTCAAGCAATGGCTCAGGGGCTAGGCGGGGTTGTCAGCCAGACAGGAAAATCTGAATACGGTCGAACAGATCTCACTGCAGTGACAACCTCAAAAGTTTTCTCTTCTCTGCCGCAAGGACAAAAAGTGTGGATGTCACATGGAGATGCCGTTACGGAAGCACCGGCAGGATTTAGCGTTACCGCAGCAACATCAGATACCCAGATCGCAGCATTTGAAAACGAGACAGGGTTACTTGCTGGAGTGCAGTTTCATCCAGAAGTTCTTCACTCAGAACACGGTCAGGCGATTCTCAAAAACTGGTTAATCAATATCGCCAAATGCCCAGCTACGTGGACAACCTCAAATATTGCAGCCACTGAAATTGATAAAGCTCGCCAAGCAATTGGTACTAAGCGCGTTATCTGTGGACTATCAGGCGGTGTTGATTCAGCGGTAGCCGCTGCAATTATTCAAAAAGCAGTGGGTGATCAGCTCACCTGCGTCTTTGTCGATCACGGGCTTTTACGTAGCGGTGAATCCGAGCAGGTTCAGCGCGACTTTGTAGCTTCCACCGGTGTGCAGCTGGTTGTCGTTGATGCAGTTGATCAATTTCTGACAGCTCTGAAAGGTGTCACCGATCCCGAAGAGAAGCGAAAGATTATCGGGCGTGAATTTATTCGATCATTTGAAAAAGCGGCGCGAGATATTGCAGCTGGGGGAGATGTTGAATTTCTAGTACAAGGCACTCTCTATCCCGATGTTGTTGAATCTGGTGGCGGTTCAGGAACAGCCAACATTAAATCTCATCACAATGTTGGCGGTCTTCCGGATGATCTGAAGTTTTCACTTATCGAACCACTGCGCACTCTCTTTAAAGATGAAGTCCGTCAGGTTGGCTTAGAACTTGGATTGCCAGAAGAGATCATCTGGCGCCAACCGTTTCCTGGCCCTGGCTTGGGTATCCGCATCATTGGCGAAGTTACCTATGAGCGCCTTGAGTTATTGCGTAAGGCTGATGTCATTGCGCGGGCAGAGCTCAAAGCCGCTGGCCTTGATCGCACAATCTGGCAATGTCCAGTGGTGCTCTTAGCCGATGTGCGCAGCGTCGGCGTGCAGGGTGATGGTCGCACCTATGGTCATCCGATAGTTTTGCGCCCAGTTTCTAGTGAAGATGCGATGACAGCAGATTGGTCACGTATTCCATATGATGTTCTTGAAAAGATTTCTACGCGCATAACCAATGAGGTTCAAGGAGTTAATCGCGTAGTCCTGGATGTAACATCTAAGCCGCCAGCAACGATCGAGTGGGAGTAAGCCATGAAAAAACTATTGCCAGCAGTGTTAATCGCCGCTGCCTTAACAGCAACGTCACTAGTAAGCGTGCAGGCTGCAGAGCGTCCAACATCGGTTCCCTCATGTAAGAAGTCAACGGCTAAACCACGGGTGCCAGCAACGCTGAAGCAGCCAATGGTTCCGGCAAAAAAGATTCCTAAAACTCTCACTTTGCGAACAAATTGTGGAACCATCACGGCAACATTGCTCACTAAAGAAGCCCCGCAGACAACAACAAATATGACAACTCTTGCAAATAAAAAGTATTTCAACGGAACTATCTGTCATCGCCTGACAACTGACGGATTATTTGTTCTTCAATGTGGAGATCCCACTGCGGAAGGTTCGGGAGCTCCTACTGGTTGGGCTGGATATGCCGACGAGAATTTACCGAAAGCGGGTGCAAAGAATTACCCAGCAGGAACACTTGCGATGGCAAACAGCGGCAAGGGCATTAGCGGAAAAGGTACAAACGGCAGCCAATTTTTCCTTGTCTATGCAGATACCCAACTCGGCCCTGATTACACAATCTTTGGCCGAATCACATCCGGGCTAGACATTATAAAGAAAATTGCCGCTGTCGGTGCATATGAGATGAGATCAGATGGCCAGGCATATTACGCTCCTGATGGATTGCCACTTCAAATGGTCGCTATTGAAAGCGCGTCAGCGCGCTAACTTTTAATTTGTGTAAACAATTTTAAAAGCTTCTGCAATACGCCCATCGGGTAATCCAGCAAGGCCGGCGTTGCGCTGACCCCATTCTCGGACCATATTTTCTAGCTCTGGGTTATGGCCGGTTTGTGAGGCATGGCTATGTAACGCCGCCATCTTTAAATCAAATGTATCTGTGATATCTACAAAGTGATCTGGAGTAGTAAAGCCCATCATCCACACTTCTTTTACCCGCCAAGGTTTCAACCCCTCGTCATCGAGTAGATCAGTAAATGCAAATGGATTTCGCGCATCCGGATAGACAGCTTGAATTGCAGCTTCACCTGCCGCCAAATGATCTGGGTGGCTGGCACCAATGCGCTCCCAATTACGTTCAGGTGATTGGCAGATCATGCGATCTGGTTGAGAGATTCGAATTTGCCTAACTAAATCTTTACGAAGTGCCAACGTTGGCTCGAGATGTCCATCGACATAGTTAAGAAAGGTAATGTCGGTAACTCCGACGGCAGCTCCAGCAGCTCGCTGTTCACGCTGTCTGACAGCAGGCATCTCTTCTTTTGTGAATCCAGATTCCTCACCGCCCTGATCGCCATTGGTGCAAAAGACGTAGGAGACATGGATTCCTGCCTTGACCCACTGCGCGATTGTTCCGCTTGCGCCGAAGTCGGAGTCATCAGGATGTGCATTGACAACCAATACACGCGATATTTCGGAATCGTTAAGAGGCTCCATGTTGGCCGATCCTAATAGACTCCCGCGCATGAACGAAATGGCAACGCCTGCAGATCTCTTGGTTGATGGCCTCAACCCAGCGCAGCAGGCCGCTGTTATTCATCAAGGCGGACCACTTCTGGTTGTCGCAGGGGCAGGCTCTGGAAAGACGCGAGTGCTCACACGACGGATCGCATATCTCATGGATGTTAGAAAAGTGCGGCCGTATGAAATTCTCGCCATCACATTTACCAATAAAGCTGCCGGTGAGATGAAAGAGAGAGTCGCTGATCTGGTTGGACCAATCGCTAAGTCAATGTGGGTCTCAACTTTTCACTCGGCGTGTGTCCGCCTCTTACGCCTTGAGGCGCAGCGTCTTGGCTTCACTCAATCATTTAGCATTTATGACTCAGCTGACTCTCTTCGCTTGATTACCATTGTTGCCAAGGGTTTAAATCTAGATCCCAAGCGTTATCCGCCCCGACAATTTCAATCGATTATCTCTAATGCAAAGAATGAATTGATGGGGCCGCAAGATTATCTTCATGCAACCACCAATCAATTTGAATCTGTTGTCGCCGATGTTTATACCGTCTATCAGAAGCGCTTGGAATCTGCCAATGCCATGGATTTTGATGACCTGATTCTCAATACGGTAAAAGTTCTGCAGCGTTTTCCTGAGGCGAAGGCGCGCATGCGCTCACGTTTTAAACACATACTCGTCGATGAGTATCAGGATACAAATCACGCGCAATACATTCTCGTGCGCGAACTTACTGGTTCAATCGAAGATGGCCTGCCACCTGCAGAGCTTTGCGTTGTAGGTGATGCCGACCAATCGATCTACGGTTTTCGCGGGGCCACGATCCGCAATATTCTGCAATTTGAACTCGATTATCCCAACGCTACAACGGTGCTACTCGAACAAAACTATCGATCAAGCCAAAATATCCTGAGCGCTGCCAACGCAGTAATTACTAAAAACACATCTCGCAAAGAGAAGAACTTATGGTCTGATTCTGGTGCAGGCGCTCCTTTGATCGGCTACATCGCTGAATCCGAACATGATGAAGCAGAGTTCGTCAGAGATGAGATTAGATCTCTCCAACGCAACGGAACATCTGAACCAGGGGATACCGCGATTTTCTACCGTACAAACGCACAATCTCGAGTCTTTGAAGAAGTCTTTATGCGGGCGGCACTTGCATACAAAGTAGTTGGCGGGCTTCGATTTTATGAGCGCAAAGAGGTAAAGGACCTACTGGCATACCTACGCGTACTTGCCAATTTAGAAGATGAGATTTCACTTCGGCGCATCATTAATATTCCAAAGCGCGGTATCGGCGATCGTGCTTTAGAGGAAGTTGATCTCTTTGCCGCATCCCGTGAGATCTCGTTCTGGCAAGGACTTAATCGGTGTGCTGAGGCGGCAGAAGTTCCCACTCGTGCGGCTGCATCGATTGCACAATTTGTATCCATGATGAGCGCATTGGCTGTGCTTGTGGAAGCAAAGACAAAACCTTCTGTGATTATTGAAGCCATTCTCGAACAATCGGGTCTGCTCACAGAACTTGAAGCAAGTACCGATCCGCAAGATGAAGTACGAGTGGAAAACCTTAAGGAACTTGTTGCCGTCGCGATGGAATATGAAGAGCGCTCATTTGATGAGCTGGCTGAAGATGAAGAGATTTCATTGGCAGGTTTTCTTGAGAAAGTTTCACTTGTGGCTGATGCAGATGAAATTCCAGATAGTCAGGATCGCGGCGGAATCGTTACCCTCATGACGTTACACACCGCTAAAGGACTGGAATTTCCCACAGTATTCCTCACCGGAATGGAAGATGGAATATTTCCACATTCACGAACCTTTGATGATAAAGATGAGATAGAAGAAGAACGTCGCTTGGCATATGTTGGTCTTACTCGCGCCCAACAACGCCTCTATCTCTCTCGTGCTGAATATCGTTCGTCATGGGGAGCGCCGAATTACAATCCGCCTTCCCGTTTTCTAGATGAGATTCCACCCGATGTGATCGAATGGCGAAACGAGGGTGGCGGTTCATTCACCCCTGCGACATCACTTCGCACTACACGCACAGCATCTGCGCCACCACCGCGCGCAACTGGTAAGAAGAGCAGCGCGATGGTGTTAACTGTTGGCGAGCGTGTGTCACATGACACATTTGGCCTCGGCACAGTGGTTGCAGTTGCTGGTGAAGGAGATAAGTCAGAGGCGACGATTGATTTTGGAGATTACGGCCAAAAGCGCCTTCTTTTACGCTACGCGCCGGTCGAGAAGCTCTAACACGGGCTCTAAGATGGGCACAGTGAAAGACGCACGCGCCGCCCGGCGCCGATCAAGAATGTGCCCATTAATAAAGGAGCGATCTCGTGGATCTCTTTGAATATCAAGCTCGTGACTTGTTTGAAAAACATGGAGTTCCTGTACTTGCAGGCGCAGTAGCGACCACCGCAGATGAAGCCTTTGCCGCTGCATCAAAGATGGGCGGACGCGTAGTTGTAAAAGCTCAAGTGAAAGTGGGCGGTCGCGGAAAAGCTGGTGGCGTAAAACTTGCTGAAAACGCTGAGGATGCGCGCGAGAAAGCAGCAGCAATTCTTGGAATGGATATTAAAGGTCACATTGTTCATCAGGTGATGATTGCCCAAGCGGCGCCAATCGAAGCAGAGTATTACTTAGCGATCTTGCTCGATCGATCAAATCGCACATTTCTAGTGATGGCATCTGTTGCTGGCGGAATGGATATTGAAGAAGTTGCAAAGACTGCACCAGAGAAGCTAGCAAAGGTGCCAGTCTCTGCCGTAGATGGAATCTCAGCTGCTCAGGCAATGAAAATTATCGCCCAGGCAGCATTTCCAGCAGATGTTGCAGATCAGGTTGCAGATGTTCTCGTCACTCTCTGGAAAGCATTTGCAGCTGAAGATGCAACCCTGGTTGAAGTGAATCCACTTGTTAAGACAAGTGATGGAAAAATCATCGCACTCGACGGAAAAGTCACACTTGATGAAAACGCAGAGTTTCGTCAACCGAGCCATGAAGCGCTCGTTGATCACAGCGCAACTAATCCGCTAGAAGCCCTTGCAAAAGAGAAGGGGCTCAATTACGTAAAGCTTGAAGGTCAGGTAGGAATCATCGGAAACGGTGCTGGTCTTGTTATGAGCACACTCGATGTGGTCGCATACGCTGGCGAAAAATTCGGTGGCATGCGCCCAGCTAACTTCCTTGATATCGGAGGCGGAGCTTCAGCACAGGTAATGGCCGACGGACTATCCATTATTTTGGGCGATAAAGATGTGAAGAGTGTCTTTGTTAATGTTTTTGGTGGAATCACAGCATGCGATGCTGTTGCCAACGGAATCGTTGCAGCCCTTGCAACACTCGGCGCAGCTGCAACTAAACCAATTGTTGTACGACTTGATGGAAATAACGTCGAAGAAGGACGTTCAATTCTTAATGCCGCCAACCACCCATTGGTAGAGCAGCTCGACACAATGGATGGTGCAGCATCACGTGCTGCAGAATTGGCGGCGAAGTAAATGGCAATCTTTATCAATAGCGCAAGCAAGGTAATTGTTCAGGGAATGACTGGCTCTGAAGGCACAAAGCACACCCGTCGCATGTTGGCCTCTGGCACCGCTGTTGTTGGTGGCGTTACACCTGGCAAAGGTGGACAGATCGTGGATATCGATGGCCACCAGTTGCCTGTATTTAACACAGTTGCAGAGGCGATGGCAGCAACAGGTGCCAATACTTCGGTGGTCTTTGTTCCACCTAAGTTTGCAAAGGCTGCGGTGATCGATGCAGTTGATGCTGCAATGCCACTTGTAGTCGTGATCACTGAAGGAATCCCAGTACATGACTCAGCATTTTTCTACACGTACGCAAAAGAAAAGGGATCCACACAGATTATTGGACCTAACTGCCCTGGATTAATTAGCCCAGGTAAATCAAATGTTGGAATTATTCCTGCAAATATCACACAGGCTGGACCGATCGGACTTGTCTCAAAGTCGGGAACACTGACCTATCAGATGATGTATGAACTCCGTGATATCGGATTTAGCACCGCTGTTGGAATCGGTGGCGATCCTGTTATTGGTACAACACATATTGATTGCCTTCGTGCATTCCAAGATGATCCCGAGACCACAGCAATCGTAATGATTGGTGAAATTGGGGGAGATGCAGAAGAGCGTGCAGCAGCATTTATTGCTGAGTATGTAACAAAACCAGTTGTTGGTTATGTTGCAGGCTTTACAGCTCCCGAAGGAAAGACCATGGGCCATGCTGGTGCGATTGTTTCGGGATCTTCTGGAACTGCAGTGGCAAAGAAAGATGCTCTCGAAGCCGCAGGTGTAAAGGTCGGACAAACTCCTAGTGAAACTGCGCGCTATATGCGCGCCATTCTCGGGCGCTGATCTCTCATGGTGCAACGTGTCCTTGCGGTCACCTTTGCACAAGCACTTCGTAGCGCCGGAATTCTCTTACTGCCCCTTGCATTTATCACTCTTATCGCATGGGCAACTGCCGGAAGTACAACAGGCACGACATCTGATCCAATTCGCGCTGCTCTGTGGATCTGGCTCGGCGCTCACCATGTGCACTTTGATCTATCACTTTCACCCACTGGTGTTGCAGGCAGCCTGACATACCTTCCTCTTGGTGCATTGGTCTTTCCAGTGCTGGCACTTCGCAGCGGATTTAAGCGCGCAGTAACAAAACTCGATGGAGATTATTCGAATCTCACAGGCGCGCGTCTATTTTTCTCACTCTTCTACGCGATTGTGGCATTTCTGATTGCATTTTTCTCTGGTTCAGATGGAGTGCGCCCAGTCTGGCCACTTGCTGCCATCTTTGCATTCCTGATTGCCTTTGCGAGTACTCACTTCATTGGACGAGGAGTGAATTTTTCTCTTCCCATTATTTTTGCCTTTCGCATAGTCGCACTCTTGCTTGCACTCGGTTTTGCACTATTCACAGTGGCTTTCTTCCTGAACTTCGATCAAGGCGTACTGATTACTACCGTCCTTGCCCCCGGAATTTTTGGCTCTATTCTGCTTTTCATTCTTAATATTGTTTATCTTCCGAATGCAGCCCTTGCCGCGCTTTCCTATATCAGCGGTGCTGGTTTTGCAGTGGGAGCAGATACTCAACTCTCGCCATTCACCCAAGAGATTGGTGAGATTCCTGCCCTTCCGCTCCTTGCAGCGCTGCCAGTGGAATCTAATACCTTAGCTCTTCTCTTTTCGCTATTCATTATTGCAATTGGAGTTCTCTTGGGTTACTGGACGCTCTCACTGCCAGAGAAGATTGCGTGGCAGAGCATCCTCCTAGTGATCATAATGTTGGGATTATTGGGTTACTTTGCTAGTGGTTCATTGATTACATCGGCGATGGGGGCAGTTGGAGTTTCGATTTGGAAATTTCAACTCGCAGTTGGACTCGAATTACTCATTGGACTCACCGCCATTAAATTCATCCCACGATTGAGAATTTTTAATCGATGAAGAGCATCGTTATTCTCGCCTCAGGTTCTGGCACTTTAGCGCAGGCGATATTTGATGCGATCGAGAATAAAACCTTAGATTGCACAGTTGCTGGATTGATTTGTGATCGCACTGATGCCCCCGTCATTCTTCGAGCCCAAAACCATCATGTGCCAGTGCATCTGCATCCCATGATCTCCGACCGGCAGCAGTGGAATAAAGATCTATTCACTCGGCTCACATCTTTGAATGCGGATTTGATTGTGAGCGCCGGTTTCATGCGTATTCTCGATAGCTCGATCACCTCACATTTTCCCATTATTAATAGCCACCCCTCGCTTCTTCCACTATTTCCCGGCGCACATGCAGTTCGTGATGTACTTGAATCCGGTGCAAGCCGAACCGGAACCACGATTCATTGGGTTGATGCAGGCGTTGATACAGGCGAGATTATTGCTCAGCAAGGTATCGATATCACTGAGGGTGAAAGCGAAGAATCTCTCCACGAGCGTATTAAGATTCTCGAAAGATCTCTCATTGTTGCCACGATCGGCACATTGTTATCGATGAAAGAAATTGGCAGGTCATGACGAAAAAGATCATCAAGCGCGCATTGGTAAGCGTCTATGACAAGACCGGACTCGTTGAACTAGGTCATGCGTTGCAGAATGCTCAGGTTGAGATTCTCTCGACGGGATCTACGGCCGCAACTTTGCGTGATGCTGGAATCGCTGTCACCGATGTCAGCGCGTATACCGGGTTCCCTGAAATCATGGGCGGTCGTGTAAAAACTCTTCACCCTCGTATTCATTCAGGGATTTTGGCCGATCAGAATAATCCTGATCATCTCAAAGCAATTGCTGATCTTGATATCGCACCTTTTGATCTTGTGATTATTAATTTATATCCATTCGCCGAAACAATTGCATCAGGTGCCAGCTTTGAGCAATGTATAGAACAGATCGATATCGGCGGTCCATCGATGTTACGAGGCGCTGGAAAAAATCACGGAAGCGTTGCAGTAATTAGTAGCCCACAGCAGTATCCATTGGTCGTGAAGGCTCTTGCTAGCGGTGGATTTAGCGGTGAAGAGCGACGTGAGCTTGCCCTAGAAGTTTTTAGAGTCACAGCAGAGTATGACCTGGCCATTGCTACCTGGCTTGGCTCATCGCAAGGGATTCCAGATTGGTTTGGCCAGATTTATAAGAAAGAAAGTTCGCTGCGCTACGGGGAGAATCCTCATCAAGAGGCAGCAATCTACCGAAGCTCATCGGGCGGAATCGTTGGTGCAGTGCAGCATCACGGCAAAGAGATGTCATTTAATAACTACACCGATGCAGATGCTGCTTGGCGAGCAGCCCTTGATCACAGCGCTCCTTGTGTGGCGATTATCAAACACGCTAATCCATGTGGAATTGCAGTGGGCCAGACCATTTCGCAAGCCTACAAAGCAGCTCATCTCTGCGACCCAGTATCTGCCTTTGGTGGAGTTGTTGCAGCAAATAGAAAAGTAACGCTAGAGATGGCTCACGCTCTCGCAGAAATTTTTACTGAAGTTGTGATTGCACCTGGCTATGAAGATGGCGCGATAGAAGTGTTATCAAAGAAGCCATCGATACGAATTTTGACGTGTACCGAAACTCAGCTGAGCAAGGTCGAACTTCGCCCCGTCTCTGGGGGAGCTTTGCTACAAGAGACCGACTTGATTAACGCTCCAGGAGATAGCACCGATGGTTGGAAGCAAGTCTCAGGAGATGCTCTCGCCCCTGAAGTTTTAGCAGATCTTGAATTTGCTTGGCGTAGCGTTCGCGCAGTAAAAAGCAATGCAATTCTTCTCGCAAAAAATGGAGCATCCATTGGAATTGGAATGGGGCAAGTCAATCGAGTGGATAGCGCAAAACTGGCAGTTGATCGTGCTGGTGATCGAGTAGTTGGCACTGTGGCAGCAAGTGATGCCTTCTTCCCCTTTGCAGATGGGCTCGAAATTCTGCTTCGTGCTGGTGTGATCGCTGTGGTCGCACCAGGTGGAAGTATTCGAGATGAAGAGATAATCGCGGCCGCTCAAGCTGCTGGTGTGGCGATGTTCTTCACGGGTACTCGACATTTCTCACACGCCTGAGCGGTTAGAATATAGATATGAGTGCGCAGATTCTTGATGGTAAATCCCTAGCTGCCTCGGTTAAGAAAGATTTAGCGCAACGAACCGCTCACCTTAAAAAAGCTGGAAAAGTTCCTGGACTTGGAACTATTTTGGTGGGCGATGATCCCGGCTCACACTCTTATGTTGGCGGCAAACATCGCGATTGCAAAGAAGTAGGGATCGCATCTATTCGAATAGATCTTCCTGCAAATGCCACCCAGAGCGATGTATTGGCCGCAGTAAAAGATCTCAACGCGGCATCTGAGTGCACTGGATATATCGTTCAACTTCCTATGCCGCGGGGGATTAATACTCAAGAAATTCTTGAGGCGATTGATCCTGCTAAAGATGCTGATGGTCTTCATCCAATTAATCTTGGTCGACTTGTTGCTGGCTATGATGCGCCACTGCCGTGTACCCCACGAGCAATTGTCGAACTTCTGAGCCATTATGCAATCCCACTTAATGGTGCAGAAGTTGTTGTAATTGGTCGCGGCATTACCGTGGGTCGCCCACTCGGCTTACTCCTAACGCGCCGTCAGGAAAATGCCACAGTAACTCTGACGCATACAGGCACAAAAGATCTGACTGCTCACACCCTTCGAGCAGATATTGTCATTGCTGCAATTGGTGTGCCACATTTTCTTAAGGCACATATGATTAAAGAAGGTGCAGTTCTTGTTGATGTTGGAATTTCACGCACAGAAGCTGGATTAATTGGGGATATTGATCCGGGCGCACACGAGCGAGCACGTTTTATCTCACCGATGCCTGGTGGGGTTGGGCCAATGACACGGGCCATGCTTTTACAGAATGTCGTCGAAGCGAGTGAAAGGTAAATGACTCTCTCGCTTAAGATTGCGTACCTATCACTAGTCATTGGAGTGATCGCTGGATTCTTCTCATTGATTCGTGTCGGTGCGGTCGTGATCGCCCTTGCAATGGGTGTCATCATCCTGGCGGGGCGAAAAAACGCACCCCATCGGGGGATGATTGCCACCTACCTGCCACTTGTGATTGCAATATCACTTTTCGCCATGGCAATAGCCCTCCCGCGTGGGTTGTAGGATTACGCTCAATCGGCTGCATCGTTAGCCCCACTCACTTTATAAGAGGTTTGATACATGGCAAAGAAAGTCACAGTTGTCGGAGCAGGTTTCTACGGATCAACCACAGCACTTCGTTTAGCTGAATACAACATCTTCGACACCGTTGTCCTGACAGATATTCTTGAAGGCAAACCAGAAGGTCTCGCACTCGATATGAATCAATCTCGCTCGATCGAGGGCTTTGAAACCAAAATTATCGGTGCAACTACAACAGCCGATGGCGGGGGATACGAAGCGACAGCAAATTCAGATGTAGTTGTTATCACTGCAGGCCTTCCACGCAAGCCGGGTATGAGCCGTATGGATTTGATTGGCGTCAATGCAGGCATCGTTCGCGGGGTCGCAGAAAATATTGCTAAGCACTCTCCGCAAGCAGTCATCATTGTGGTCTCGAATCCACTCGATGAGATGACAGCGTTGACACAGATTGCAACCAATTTCCCAAAGAATCGCGTCATGGGTCAGGCTGGAATGCTCGATACCGCTCGCTTTACCAATTTTGTCGCTGAAAAACTCTCAGTACCAGTTTCTTCTGTAAAGACACTGACACTTGGCTCACATGGAGACACCATGGTCCCAGTTCCAAGTCGTTGCACAGTTAACGGTGTTGCGCTATCTGAGAAGTTATCTGCCGAAGAGATCGAAGAATTAGTTGTGCGCACACGTAATGGTGGCGGCGAAGTAGTGGCCCTACTTAAGACAGGTTCTGCTTACTACGCACCATCGGCTGCAGCTGCTCGTATGGCTAAGGCCGTAATTGAAGATTCAGGTGCGGTGATGCCTGTCTGTGCTTGGGTAGATGGTGAGTACGGAATTACCGGCGTCTATCTCGGAGTCGAAGCATCCATTGGCCGCGAAGGTGTGAAGAAAGTTGTTCAAACAGAGTTGACGGAATCAGAGCTAGCCTCCCTCAAGGAAGCTGCAGAAGCTGTTCGCGCTAAGCAAGCAGATGTCCTCACACTTTAAGCATCACGATAAGAATAGAAAACTCTCGTACTCACAGTAAAGGAAGAAAATGAGCAAGATTAAAGTTGAAGGAACTGTTGTAGAACTTGATGGCGATGAAATGACCCGCATTATGTGGCAGTTCATCAAGGATTCACTGATCCTTCCTTACCTTGATGTCAATCTTGAATATTACGACCTCGGTATGGAGCACCGTGATGCAACCGATGATCAAGTCACTATCGATGCTGCACGTGCTATCCAAAAGCATGGCGTGGGTATTAAGTGCGCAACAATCACACCTGATGAGGCTCGTGTTGAAGAGTTTGGCTTGAAGAAGATGTGGAAGTCTCCCAACGGAACAATCCGCAACATCCTCGGCGGCGTAATTTTCCGCGAACCAATTATTATCAGCAACGTTCCAAGACTTGTCCCACATTGGACTAAGCCAATTGTTATCGGCCGCCATGCATTTGGCGATCAGTACAAGGCAACTGACATCAAGGTTCCTGGTCCTGGAAAGCTCACCCTTTCTTACGTTCCAGAAGGCGGCGGAGAAGCGATGAATCTTGAAGTCTTTGACTTCAAATCATCCGGTGTTGCGATGGCGATGTATAACGTCGATGACTCAATTCGCGATTTCGCACGCGCATCTCTTAATTACGGATTACTACGCAAGTTCCCTGTCTATCTCTCGACAAAGAACACAATCCTTAAGGCCTACGATGGTCGATTCAAGGATATTTTCCAGGAGATCTTCGAAGCAGAGTTCAAAAAGGATTTCGATGCTGCCGGTATTTGGTATGAGCATCGCCTCATCGATGACATGGTCGCTATGTCTTTGCGTATGGATGGTGGATATGTGTGGGCCTGTAAGAACTACGATGGTGACGTTCAATCAGATACCGTCGCACAAGGGTATGGTTCACTCGGATTAATGACCTCGGTACTGATGACACCAGATGGAAAGATCTGTGAATCAGAGGCTGCGCACGGAACTGTGACGCGCCATTATCGTGATCACCAGGCAGGTAAGGCGACATCAACTAATCCGATCGCATCAATCTTTGCGTGGACACAAGGTCTGGCACACCGTGCCAAGCTCGATAACAATACGGCGCTTGCTGATTTTGCAAAGACACTCGAGCGAGTCTGTATTGAGACGGTAGAGCAGGGAAAGATGACAAAAGATCTAGCACTGTTGATCTCTCGTGATGCTCCGTGGCAGACCACTCAAGAGTTCTTAAACTCTATCGATGAGAACCTTAAGAAGGCGATGGCTTAACCTTCACAAAAAAAGAGTAATAAAAAACCCGCCGGATATCCGGCGGGTTTTTTATTTAAAGCGGTTTAGATACGCTCTCCAGTTGTTGCATTGAAGAGGTGTACTGAAGCCTGCTGGGCTGTGACTGTGATTGTCTGACCAGGACGTGGTGGGTTCTTTGGATCCCAACGCACGATTACCTGAGCGCCTTCATCAGTGGCATTTGCGAACTTCACTGAAGTATCTGCAGGCTTTCCGTAGACAAATGCATCTGAGCCAAGCTCTTCTACAACTTCTACAAGAACATTAAAGCCAGTTGATGCTGGAGCGAATCCTTCTGGACGTACACCGACGGTGACAGAGGATCCAGCTGAAGCTGGTACATCAATGTTGAGATCTCCCAGCTTTGCCTTACCGCCCACTACTGGAGCTGTACCCAGCTTTGCCTTACCGCCCACTACTGGAGCTGTAAGCAAGTTCATCGCTGGTGAACCGATAAATCCGGCAACGAATGCGTTTGCTGGGTTGTCATAGAGATTACGTGGTGTATCAACTTGCTGTAGCAAGCCATCCTTAAGAACTGCTACGCGATCACCCATGGTCATAGCTTCAACCTGGTCGTGTGTTACGTAAACAGTGGTGATTCCAAGGCGACGCTGTAGAGCGGCGATCTGTGTACGAGTTGCTACACGCAACTTCGCATCAAGGTTTGAGAGTGGTTCATCCATAAGGAAGACCTGAGGTTCGCGAACAATTGCGCGACCCATAGCAACGCGCTGGCGTTGTCCGCCTGAAAGCGCCTTTGGCTTGCGATCAAGGTATGGCTCGAGATCGAGCAACTTTGCAGCTTCACGGACGCGCTTATCGCGCTCTTCCTTTGACTTTCCTGCAATCTTGAGAGCAAATCCCATGTTCTCAGCCACAGTCATGTGTGGGTAGAGCGCGTAGGACTGGAAGACCATTGCGATGTCGCGATCTTTTGGTGCAACGTTAGTTACATCTTTATCGCCGATGAGAATACGACCAGCATCGATCTCTTCAAGACCAGCCAACATACGAAGTGATGTTGACTTTCCGCAACCTGATGGTCCAACGAGTACTAAGAACTCTCCATCGTTGACAACAAGGTTGAGCTTGTCGACAGCTGGTGCTGTTGTTCCTGGATAGATACGTGATGCTGCTTCAAATGTGACAGATGCCATGTGGCAACTCCTTCTCCGGGCAGGTACGTGCCCGACGGTCCGAGGATGAAGGTGCCTACCGGTTGGCAGGCAGGTGAAGGCTACGACAAGGTGGGGATAAATGGAAGAGGACTCTGTAGACTTTAACCACCATGGAGAGCCACTCGTTTAGCTCACTTTTAGGGGATCTGGGGATAGTTGCCCTGCTGGTTACCCTAAGCGCCCTCTTCGTCGCCGCCGAGATCGCCCTGATCTCCCTGCGCGAGAGCCAGATCAAGCAGATGGCGAGCAAAGGTCGTCGCGGCGCAAAGGTCGCCTTCCTCGCATCTAATCCCAACCGACTTCTAGGCGCTGTTCAGATCGGTGTCACCGTCAGTGGATTTTTATCAGCGGCCCTCGGAGCAGAACGCCTGGGACGGTATGTAATTCCATGGCTGGAGGATCTAGGGCTTACCACTGGGGCTGCGCGAATATTCTCACTCGTTGGTATCACATTGATCATTGCCTATTTCTCTCTTGTCTTCGGTGAATTAGTACCGAAGCGATTGGCACTTTCTCGTACCGAACCGATTGCGCTCGCATTTGCTGACTTGATTGATTTCACCGCGAAAGTTTTTAGGCCGGTAATCTGGCTACTTTCGCATTCCACAAATTTTGTCGTACGGATCTTTGGAATTGATCCACATGAACAACGCACGGCTATGTCTGAAGAAGAGTTACTCGATCTTGTCGCAGGGCATGCAGCCTTAACTGATGAAGAGCGCGACATTGTTGAAGAAGTTTTCAACGCCTCTGAAAGACAGATCCACGAGGTGATGGTTCCGCGTACTGAAGTAGATTTCATCGATGCCTCACTCACTGTCGGTAAGGCAATCAATTTGGCAGTTGATAAAGCGCATTCGCGTTACCCGGTTGTTCAGGGTTCTACCGATGAGGTTATCGGATTTATCCACGTGCGCGACTTGCTTGACACATCTCTAGTCAGCGCCGGTGGAAAGATTCAGGAACTTGTTCGCGCTGTCATGTTTTTACCGGGTACCAAAGGTGTGCTCCCTGCTCTCACAGAGATGCGTAACCAACGCCAACATCTTGCGATCGTCTTAGACGAGTATGGCGGCACAGATGGAATCATCACTCTTGAAGATTTAGTTGAGTGCCTGATCGGTGATATCCGCGATGAATATGATGATGAAGACGAGGAAGTCACTCTCGAAGAGCGAACAGGTGATTTCGAGGTTGATGGGTTAATCTCGATTGAAGACCTGTTAGATGACTCAGGAATTGAGATCCCTGAGGGTCCGTATGAGACCACTAGTGGCTTCGTCATGCACTTCTTGGGACGTATTCCAGTGGTCGGTGATGTCGTCAATATCAATGGAATTCGGATCTCTGTGCTGACTATGGAAGGTAAGCGTGCAGGGCGTCTCTTGATCTCAAGAAACTCCTGATTCATGCGAGAATTACATACATGAGCGCGAAGAGAGTTCTATCAGGCATTCAACCAACGAGTGACTCTTTCCACCTGGGTAATTATCTTGGCGCCGTTAAGCAGTGGGTAGAGCTGCAAGATTCACACGATACGTTTTACTGCATTGTTGATCTCCATGCACTTACGATCGAGACCGATCCCGCACTTTTACGCCAGCGCACTCTCGCATCAGCGGCTCAACTCTTAGCTCTTGGAATCTCACCAGATAAGTCAACGCTCTTTATCCAATCTCAAGTTCCACAACATAACCAGCTGGGTTGGATTATGGAGTGCTTAGCCGGTTTTGGTGAAGCAAGTCGTATGACGCAATTTAAAGATAAATCAGCCAAGGTAGGTTCTGATTCTGCGCGAGTGGGATTGTTTACATACCCAATGCTCCAGGCCGCCGACATTCTTCTCTATCAGGCCAACCTTGTTCCAGTGGGCGAAGATCAGCGCCAACATATCGAACTGACGCGAGATCTTGCCGGTCGCTTTAATGCTCGCTATGGCGATACCTTCACTCTTCCTGAAGCATATATTTTAAAAGCTGGCGCGAAGATTAATGATATTCAAGAGCCGACTTCCAAGATGAGTAAATCATCGGG
>CANLHC010000002.1 GCA_947490625.1 Candidatus Nanopelagicaceae bacterium | reverse complement strand
CTGCCGAAGCTGAAGTTTGGCGAAAGAGTGATCCAGCGGCTAAGGCTCGTGCTGCCGATGTTGTTGCTCAACTCACCGCAGCAATCGAGAACTACGAAAAAGTTGCTGAAAAATCTGCCAAGGCTGGCAATGATAAGAAGGCACAAGAAGCACGTGAGTCTGCTGCGGCCCGTAAGGTTTGGCTTGCTGAAGCTCAGAAAAACCTGAGCGAATTTAGCTAAACGCTAACTTCTATAAACGTCGTAGACGCCTTCAACACTGCGCACTGCAGCCAATACCGAATCAAGATGCGTGGCATCTGCCATTTCAAAGGTGAATTTAGAGATTGCAACACGATCTTTTGAGGTGCTCACCGATGCGCTCAAGATATTTACATGCTGTTCTGAGAGCGTACGGGTGACATCGGCAAGTAATCGAGCACGATCCAGCGCTTCCACTTGAATGTTGACTAGAAAGAGCGAGCCAGCACCGGCCAACCAGCGAACATTAACTATTCGTTCTGCCTGATTCAGCCTGAGATCATCACTATTGATGCAATCGGTTCGATGTACCGAAACACCACTCCCCTTGGTGATAAATCCTAGGATTGAGTCCCCCGGAACGGGTGTGCAACAACGAGCAAGTTTGACCAAGACATCGCCGACGCCTTCTACCTCGATAGCCGTACTCGAACGACGAGTTGTCGGGACTCCTGTTGGAATATATTCAATCGTTGGCTCTGGGTGAGAATCTTCAACGCCGATCGCCGCTACTAACTTTTCAACAATCGATGGCGCAGAGACATGGCCGTCCCCTACTGCGATGTAGAGCGCATCGATATCCGGGTATCTGAGTTCGTGTGCTAACTCGAGGAGAGAATGGCCCGCAAAAATCTTCTGTAGCGGAAGTCCAGCTTTTCGCATCTGACGCGCAATTGATTCTCGTCCAGCATCTACCGCCTCTTCACGGCGCTCTTTTGAGAACCACGCTTTAATCTTTGAACGAGCACGTGGGCTCTTAACAAAGTTGAGCCAATCACGCGACGGACTAGCCGTCGGGCTCTTATTTGTTACCACTTCAACAACATCACCATTTGAAAGTTTGGTCTCCAGTGGAACTAATCTTCCATTGACCTTTGCGCCAGCACATCGATTTCCTACATCGGTGTGTACCGAATAGGCGAAATCCACCGGTGTTGATCCACCTGGAAGAGCGATAACACTTCCCTTCGGGGTAAAGACGAAGACTTCAGGGGTACCAAGATCAAAGCGAAGCGCTTCAAGAAACTCCGATGGATCTTCTGTTTCCTTCTGCCACTCATGAAGTTGCTTCAACCAAATCATTTCAGGCGTGTTCTCGGGACCACCCGAACTATCCTTATATTTCCAGTGAGCGGCGATACCGAATTCGGCACGGGAATGCATCTCATAGGTTCGGATCTGAATCTCCACCGCTTTACCGCCAGGACCGATCACAGTGGTGTGCAGTGATTGATAGAGGTTGAACTTAGGCATAGCGATGTAATCTTTAAAGCGACCAGGCACCGGGCTCCATCGCGCGTGTATCGATCCAAGTACGGCATAACAATCGCGAACATCATTGACGAGGACACGAATACCAACGAGGTCATAAATATCATTGAACTCTCGGCCTCGCACCACCATCTTTTGATAGACGCTAAAGAAGTGTTTCTGCCGTCCTGTCACTGTTGAAATTATTGAATCAGCTGCGAG
This sequence comes from Candidatus Nanopelagicaceae bacterium, assembly GCA_947490625.1. GTDB lineage: Bacteria > Actinomycetota > Actinomycetes > Nanopelagicales > Nanopelagicaceae > Planktophila. Next base: position 43,383 of record CANLHC010000002.1, on the reverse strand, counting down.
ATCAGCGTTAACGGCATCAATCACCTCTTTAGTGAGCGCATCTCTCTTGGGGCTTCGCTCTGCAACAAGTCGGGAGATCTCTTCGAATTTCTTAGGTTCAAGTACTTCAAAGCTCAGATCTTCTAACTCCCACTTAAGGGCGTTCATACCTAATCGATGTGCTAACGGGGCGTAGATATCCAGAGTCTCGCGTGCTTTTCGAAGCGCGCTCTCCCCCGATACATATTTCCAGGTTCGTGCGTTATGTAGTCGATCGGCTAATTTAATTACCAGAACGCGAATATCGCGTGACATAGCGATTACCATTTTTCGCACGGTTTCAGCCTCGGCGGTTGGCCCGTAAGCCAATTTGTCGAGCTTGGTTACGCCATCGACAAGAGCGGCGATGTGATCACCGAAATCATCTCTTAATTGCTCAAGTGAGTAAGGAGTATCCTCAACGGTGTCATGTAAGAGCGAGGCAATAACTGTCTCTTGATCCAGACCAAGATCGACAAGAATCTGTGTCACCGCAACGGGATGGGTAATGTAATCTTCGCCAGATTTTCGCAATTGCCCCGTATGGGCTATGCGAGCAGTTTCAAAGGCTCGCTCAATCTCAGAAAAATCGGACTGTGGATGATGCTCTCGCAACCCATTAACAATGGGCGCGAGGAGATCATTCATAGGAAGGATTTCTACTTGCGACCTTTACGCTTTGGTTGATTACGAGGCCCACGTCGTTCAGTGGTAGCTACCGAAGTTGTCGGCGCTGATTTCGCAGATGCAGAGATAGCGGGTGAAGTTTCAGCACTTGAAGCACCGCTTCTTGCCTGAACTCGCTTTGCCAAAGCCATCATGGCTGGCTCCTTCTCACGCAGTTGCGCAAGAACTGGAGGCGCGATAAAGATAGATGAATAAGCGCCAACGATCATTCCTATGAAAAGCGCTAAAGCAAGATCCTTGAGCGTTCCAGCACCTAGTAACCCCGCGCCAACAAATAGGATCGCAGCAACCGGCAACAGAGCGATAACAGAAGTGTTAATTGAGCGCACAATTGTTTGGTTTACTGCAAGGTTTGTCGCTTGTGAATACGTGTATTTGCTCGTTGAATTAATGGTGCGAGTGTTTTCACGAACTTTGTCAAAAACTACAACCGTGTCGTACAGCGAATAGCCAAGAATTGTAAGGAAGCCAATAACTGTTGCCGGAGTAACGTCGAAGCCGACCAGAGCATAGATACCCACGGTGATTAAGACGTCGTGAACTACAGCGAAAATTGCTGCGATCGCCATCTTTGACTCAAAGGCCATTGTGAGGAAGAGCAGAATAACGATAAGGAAGGCAATCAAACCGTAGAGCGCCTTCTTAGTAATCTCCTTACCCCAGGATGGCCCAATGATCTGGGTATCGATCTCTCCTTGGCTTACGCCGAATGTTGAAACAATTGCAGCTTCTACTGCATCAGATTCCGCTGTTGTGAGTGAACCTGTTTGAATTCTTATCTTGTCGTCGCCAACTTTCTGGACAATTAACTCACCAGAAAAACCTGTCGCTTCAACGGCCGTACGGGCTTGTTCGACTGTTACGGTCGTGGAGTTAAATGAATAGGCAGATCCACCCTTAAATTCGATTCCCAAGTGCAAGCCTTGAACAGCCAGCGCACCGATAGAAATCAGGGTAAAGACAGCCGAGAGTATGTACCAACGTTTGGCATTCCCTACGATGTTAAATGATTTCTCACCAGAGTAGAGACGACCACCAAATCCTTGTGCTGTTGACATGTTATGCCTCCACTTGTGAAGTTGAATGAGCGACACCTGAACTCTTGGCAGAGACTCCTGAGAAACGGTGGCCTGAACCAAAGAATTTCAACCGTGCGATGAATGTCATCATTGGCTTCGAGAAGTAGAAGACAATGATGAGGTCAACAAGGGTTGTTAAACCTAGAGTAAATGCGAAACCACGAACGCCGCCGACGGCAAAGAAATAGAGCAGAACGGCTGCGATCATAGAGACAGCATCAGCCACCAAGATCGTACGGCGAGCTTTCGCCCAACCGGTTTCTACTGCTGAACGCAGGGAACGACCTTCTCGGATTTCATCTCGAATTCTCTCGAAATAGATAACAAATGAGTCGGCGGTAATACCGACAGCTACGATGATTCCGGCAATACCGGCTAGCGTCATTGTGAATCCAATGGTTTCACCCAAGACGAGCACGAGAAGATAAAGCAGTCCCGCCGCCATAACTAGTGATCCAGTAATTACCAAACCAAGCCCTCGGTAATAGAGCATTGAATAGAAAACAACCAGAAGAAGACCTAAGCCTCCAGCCAACAAACCGGCATCAAGCTGTTCTGAACCAAGTGTCGGTGACACCTGCTGAACTTCTCCACGGTCAAATGCCAAAGGAAGTGCGCCGTATTTAAGAACGTTGGCTAAATCCTTAGCTCCGACTTGAGTGAAGTCACCAGTGATCTGGGCAGTTCCAGAAGGGATTGCTTCGTTAATCCGTGGCGACGATTGAACGATTCCATCTAGAACAATCGCAACTTGGTTGTTCGGTTCAGGCAATGAGGTCACGCGAGCAGTAAGTGCACCAAACGCTCGTGTTCCTTCGCTATCAAATGTAAGGGAGACAGTCCATGCACTGCCCGCTTGTGTATCAAGGCCAGAGCTAGCCTCTGAAATCTGACGACCCAACACCTCAGCTGGAGCAAGGATGTACTTCGTTGTTAAATCCTTAGAGCAAGAGGTAATTACTGCATTGGGATCATCGGTACCTGTTCCTTGCAAGCTTGCCACAGTTGCACAATCTAAATTCGCAAACTGTGTATTAATTTCATCGGAGACTCCTGGAACTGGGGTTGCCGCAGTTGCAGTGTCCGTTGCTGAAGGAAGCCCAAAGCCGGATGCTAGGACTTGTCGAAATCTGAGCTCTGCCGTCTGACCAACAAGGTCGACCACGCGGCGACCGTTCTCTCCAGGAATCGAGATAACGATCTGACGATTATTTCCACTACCCTGCGCTGTCACTTCACTCTCTGCAACACCTAATGAGTTCACACGCTGACGAATGATCTCAACTGCCTGGTCAATTGCCTCTGGCGTTACTTCATTGCCGGCAGTAGAAGCGCGCGGCTGAAGAGTCACACTTGTGCCACCACGGAGATCAAGTCCAAGCTTCACTTCGGTACCCCCGGTAATAGCAACGGTGGCTCCAAGTGAGATGAAGATCAGCGCGAGAGCGAGAAGGGCGCGTCCTGGTCTGGTCGTTCCTTTGACTGCTTTGTTAGAGGTAGACATAAGAGCAGAGTCTAGGCCACATCAGCTAGTGCTCCGCCTCACTCGGAAGGAGCATCAAAAAGGGAAGCGATAGCTGGCGGAGCTTTGATGCCGAGGTGGCTATAGCCCAATTCGGTGGCGATACGCCCGCGTGGAGTTCTGGCCATAAATCCGTTACGCACCAAGAATGGTTCTGCGACAGATTCCACCGTTTCGGTCTCTTCGCCGACGGCGATCGCCAATGTTGAAAGTCCGACCGGACCCCCATTGAATCGTTCAATGAGCGCGGTGAGTACCGCTCGATCTAGACGATCGAGACCTTGTTCATCAACCTCATACATTTCAAGGGCAGCCTTGGAATGCGCGTGTGAAAGAGATGACGATCCTTGAACCTGCGCATAATCGCGGACTCGTCGCAAGAGACGGTTAGCAATACGCGGAGTGCCACGAGAACGACCTGCAATCTCAGCGATCGCCTTCTTGTCGATTTCTAGACCAAGCAGTGAGGCACTTCGATTGACAACAATTTCAATCTCTTGCGGGTCATAAAAATCTAAATGCGCAGTGAAACCGAAACGATCACGTAACGGGCTGGGAAGAAGTCCAGCTCTAGTCGTTGCACCAACGAGTGTGAAGTGCGGGAGCTGCAATGGAATTGCAGTCGCACCAGGGCCTTTTCCGACAACGACATCAACACGAAAATCTTCCATAGCTAAATAGAGAAGCTCTTCTGCAGGTCGCGGCAGGCGATGTATTTCATCAAGAAACAAAATCTCGCCCTCAACTAGCGATGAGAGAATCGCGGCAAGATCCCCTGCGTGTGTAATAGCTGGACCACTGGTGATGCGAATTGGAGTTGCCATCTCCGATGCCAGAATCATGGCAAGAGTTGTTTTACCTAGACCTGGTGGTCCAGATAAAAGTATGTGATCTGCCGCCGCGCCACGATTGCGTGCAGCGGTGAGCAGAACATCAATCTGTTCACGTACGCGATGCTGGCCTACGAATTCTTTTAAAGTCTTAGGACGTAAGGCATTTTCCGATAAAGACTCTTCACCGTTTGCGACAGGATCTACGATTCGATTGTGATCTTCGCTCATGATCTACCCCCAGCAAGGGCTGCTTTGAGAAGGTCAGATAAATCAGCAACGGCAGGGTCTATCCCGCGATTGGCATAGTCGATTGCAACAACCGAAAGAACGGCATCGGCATCACGAGGTGAATAACCGAGCGATGAAAGCGCTCCAGATAATTGTTCGCGCCACTGAGATTGCGTGATGCTTATCGGTGCTGATGAGCCAGAGGACGAGAACTTTCCTTTAAGTTCTAGCAGAATCCTCTGTGCACCCTTCTTACCGATACCAGGTACAGCCGATAGCGTTTCAACAGATTCGGCAGCGATTGCGTGGGCCAAGGTCTCTGGGGTCAGATGCGCAAGTATTGAAAGAGCAACTCGTGGCCCTATTCCGCTAACGGTCTGGACTAACTCGAAAGTTTCGCGAGACTTTTGATCTATAAAACCAAAGAGCGTCATTGAATCTTCTCGAACGATCATCGAGGTATGTAAGGTGACGGTGGTACCGAGTGTGATCGCTGAAGAGGTTATTGGAGTGACCGATACGAGATAACCCACGCCTGCGACTTCAAGAATGATGCGGTCGACAGAGATTGAACGTACTTCACCTGTAAGCTGAGCAATCACTTCTTCACCAACTTAGCCACCCGATTTTTCTCCTGCTTCAGCGCTTGTTCAATCTTACTCGTCGCACCTGCCCTCCAAATATTACAGATGGCAAGAGCTAGCGCATCGGTACTGTCGACGGGTTTAGGGGCTTCCTTTAACGAGAGAATGCGTACAACCATTTCTGCGACTTGAGCTTTATTGGCGCGACCATTGCCAGTCACCGCTGCCTTCACTTCGCTGGGGGTATGCATCATCACGGGAATCCCACGTTTAGCCGCGAGCAAAAGTGCGATCCCCGCGGCTTGGCCAGTTCCCATCACGGTACGAACATTGTGTTGAGAGAAAACTCGTTCAACGGCAATCACATCGGGCTTATGTTGATCAAGCCAGTTGTTGAGTTCGCGTTCAAGTTCGAGTAAACGTTGCTCAAGCGGGGCCGATGCTGACGTTTGAATCACGCCTACGCCTGAAAGTGATAGCGGTGAACCTGGTGCGCCAACCACAACACCGATTCCGCAACGTGTGAGCCCCGGATCAACTCCCAGCACTTTCACACGTTGTTGGCTCATGCGTTCAGCCTAGAACCTCATAGATGAGAGTTAGGAAAGGCTCGCCATTACTTCATCAGAGACATCGAAATTCCCGAAGACATTTTGAACGTCATCAAGTTCTTCTATCGCATCAATGAGTTCGAAGACCTTCTGCGCACCTTCGGCATCAAGTGGAATAACCATCGATGGGAGGAAGGAAGAGTCAGCAGATTCGTAATCAATGCCCGCACTTTGAAGCGCGGTACGAGTTGCAACTAAATCAGCAGCCTCACAAACAACTTCAAAAGTTTCGCCGAGATCATTTACTTCTTCAGCACCGGCCTCAAGAACTGCCTCAAGGATTGACTCCTCAGAGACTCCAGCCACCTTTGAAACAATAATCACGCCTTTTCGATTGAAGAGATAGGAAACTGATCCTGGATCAGCCATCGACCCTCCATTGCGGGTAACTGCAACTCGGACTTCAGATGCAGCACGATTTCTATTATCGGAAAGACACTCGATCATCAAAGCAACACCGTTAGGCCCGTAGCCTTCATACATAATTGTTTGGTAATCCGCTCCGCCTGACTCCAAACCAGCACCACGTTTGACTGCTCGATCAATGTTGTCAGCCGGCATCGAATTCTTCTTGGCTTTTGCGATCGCATCAAAGAGGGTTGGATTTCCTTCAAGATCAGGGCCACCATTGCGAGCTGCGACTTCGATCGCCTTAATGAGTTTGGCGAAATTTTTTGCGCGTCGGCCGTCGATAACAGCCTTCTTATGCTTAGTGGTCGCCCACTTGGAATGGCCTGACATGAAACTAACCCCTTTTGTTAAAAACCTGTGAACCTACTTTATCGTGACTTACAGACCTCATCAATAAAGTACCTATGCACCGCCTGATCCTGAGTAAGTTCAGGGTGGAACGAGGTAGCCAAGAGATGTGATTGGCGTACAGCTACCGGATGGCTCTTCCCATCACTAGTTGTAACAGTGCTAATCACTTCAACACTAGAACCAACATCTTCGACCCATGGTGCTCGGATAAAGACCGCATGAAGAGAATGAGAGTTGAAGGAGAGCGTTGATTCAAACGAGTCAACCTGACGGCCAAATGCATTTCGTCGAACTGTCATATCTATTCCACCAAATGTCTGCTGACCTGGAGCGCCATCAACGAGACGATCAGCCAATAAGATCATTCCAGCACAGGATCCGTAGGTGGGCATCCCTGATTCGATACGCGCACGAATCGGTTCAATCAAATCATAATTCCGAGCAAGCAACGCAATCGCAGTCGATTCTCCCCCTGGAAGAATGAAGGCATCACAGGTATCTAGTTCACTCGCTCTGCGGACTTCTATTCCTTCTTCGCCGCATAAAGCAATTGCATGCAGATGTTCACGAAAATCCCCCTGTAGGGCCAGAACACCTATCTTCATTGTCTGAACTCAGATAACTGAGTGCTTACCAGCCACGTTCGGCTAGGCGATGTGGCACTGGAATATCTGCAACGTTGATTCCCACCATTGCATCCCCTAGGCCACGCGAGACATCGGCCAATACCTTGGCATCGTTATAAAACGTTGTTGCCTTTACGCAGGCAGCGGCGCGATGTGCGGGGTTACCCGACTTAAAGATTCCGGAACCGATGAAGACGCCATCGGCACCCATCTGCATCATCAGCGCAGCATCTGCCGGAGTTGCGATTCCACCGGCGGTGAAGAGAACAACAGGTAGCTTGCCTGTCTCAGCAACTTCCTTTACTAATGCATAAGGAGCTTGCATTTCCTTTGCTGCCACATAGAGCTCGTCTTCGCGCATTGAAGTTAAACGACGAATATCTCCCCCGATTGATCTCATATGCGACATAGCATTTGAAACATCGCCAGTACCAGCTTCGCCCTTTGAGCGAATCATGGCAGCACCTTCGTTGATACGACGGAGCGCTTCGCCTAAGTTGGTAGCACCGCAGACGAATGGGATCTTAAAGTTCCACTTATCAACATGGTTGATGTAATCAGCTGGCGTAAGCACTTCAGATTCATCGATGTAATCAACGCCCAGACTTTCCAAAATTTGTGCCTCGACAAAATGGCCGATACGAACCTTCGCCATCACTGGAATAGAAACTGTTGCCTGAATTTTTTCGATCATATCTGGATCAGACATACGAGCAACGCCACCTTGCGCACGAATATCTGCAGGTACGCGCTCAAGGGCCATAACAGCAACAGCGCCAGCATCTTCTGCAATCTTGGCTTGCTCTGCGTTGACGACATCCATGATGACGCCACCCTTAAGCATCTCTGCCATGCCTCGCTTGACGCGCGCTGTTCCAGTTTCCTGTGACATGAAAAAACTCCTTGGCTCTACTCGTTCAGAGTGGTGAGTCTAGCCGTGAAAATCGGATCTTTCTCAACAAGTGCGACCCACACCTGACCTCGAGCGAAGTTCAATGGAGTCCCATCCGCGGCAGTCCATGTGGTGGCTGACTCCGCATCAGGGCGAGACCAATTCGCCGCGAAGTACTCCCCATCACGCAGGAGATAACCAGTGCCTGACCCAATTGTTAACGAGTGAGGCGTGACTCCCCCAAATTTGTCTCCGTACATCGATGGAACGATTTTCACCTTCTGGATCAGAATCGTTGTGGGGTGATGAGGCAAACCTAAGGCAGAGAGATTAGCTACGCCATTGTTAAAGATCGACCATTGGTTATCGTCAACGCTCCAACGAAACTCATACGTCGATGCAGGCCACGAGACTTTCGCTTCCGAAATTGGGAGACCATTTAAAGGCTTGTCACCAAAGCTCCACGCGTTGGGTGATGATTGCGAAATTGTCTTCTGGTCTGTTTTCACTTTTTCCATGAGTAAATCTGCGCGCAATACCATATTTGTCGGTGCTGATCGTAATGAATCTCGAGTGTAGATCGTCGCGGATTGACGCTGTGCTCCATAGTCATGAAGATTTGCCGCGGCTATCTCCGGAAGAAATTTTGGCTGCGCACCGCTGTAAGCAAAGACGACAGTGCCATACTGCGCGAGGATTTCAAGATCGGTTATCCGTGCGCTTCGTACTGGTCCAATGAGTTGTGGAATTTCAGAGGAGAAAACCGCCGCTAGTCGAGTCAGGCCACCTTCAACTTGCTCGATGTAAACAACGTCAGCACGATCAAGCCCGATCTGAGGACGAGCAGCAACTGTGTCGTCAATCTTCACCACGAGTATTGGACCATCAACACCTTCCCGCCCTGACAACGAGTTGTAGGAGGGCTGCGCAAAAATCTCGTCAACGAGAGAGCTCCCTGAGAATGGTAGGAAAGCTAGGACAATTACGAAAATGGCCGACACCCCTAAGAGTGTTGCGAGAAACTTCTTCATCAATCGTTCTCTCGAATCAAAAGCCAATCCCATGCGCGAGATTCTGATGTGACGTTGAGTTTTTGACCCTTCTCTAAAACCTTTTCATAGATCTCGTAGATCTCGTGTGCGACAGAATTCCAGTCATACCTCTGCGCATATACCCGCCCTGCCTCAGCTAGATCACTGCGTTTGGCGTCGTCCCGTAAAAGTTCTATGACAACTTTTGCTAAGGATTGAGAATCTTCCGACTCAAAGAGCGCTCCGTATGCCCCGTTGCCTAAAAGGTCACTGAATGCAGGAATATCGCTAGCCACCACCGCCGCGCCACCGGCTAACGCCTCTGCGATAATGATGCCAAAAGATTCACCGCCCGTATTTGGCGCAATATAGAGCGCAATTGATTTAAGAAAGTTCGCCTTTTCATTCTCTGAAATCTTTCCAAGAAATTGAAAACGAGTGCGCAGCTCAGAATTTATATCCTCTGTAATCTCTGATGGATCACCTGGGCCTGCAATGAGTACACGAACATCAGGGATAAAGCGGGAAATAATGGGAATTGCATCAATAAGTACTTCAAGACCTTTACGTGGCTCTTCGAAGCGCCCAATGAATCCGAGAGTTGCACCAGACCACTTCTCCTCAACAATTCCGTCACGATAACGATCGGCGAAGATGCCGTTAGGAATCACGTGTGCCGTCGTATCCATATGTTCTTGCAAGGTGTCGTAGGCCGCCTGGCTCACGGCGATCTTTTCACTCAATCGTTCAATTGCTGGTTCGACAATTGAGGCGATAACCCGGGTCGTCGCTCCCTTCTTTGCTTGCGCATGGAAAGTTCCCACGATTGGTCCTTCGCTTGCCCAGAGAGCTAGCAGTGAAATAGAAGGAACGGCTGGTTCATGTAGATGCAGAATGTCGAACTCATTTTCTAACAACCAATTTCTCACTCGAGCAAAGGCGGCCGGATTAAAGAGAAGACGTGCTACTGCGCCATTGAACGGAATTCCCGTTGGCTTGCCTGCATTGACTAGATATTCAGGAAGGGTTGAATCATCCGAGACAGGAGCGAGAACCGATACAAAATGGCCTTCGGCAATGAAATATTCTGCAAGATCTCGGACATGATTCTGAACACCACCCGGTGTATCCCAACCGTAAGGACAGACTAAACCAATTCGTAGTTTTTTCATGATCTACCTACAAAATCATCGTCAACCCAAATTCTTTGCATCATGTGCCAGTCCTCTGGATTCTTCAAGATACCTACTGCAAAATTATCAGCACAGCGTTGCACGACGATCTTCACCTTGGCATCTTCATCACCAACAGTTGGAATCTCTATCGCATCGAGTTGGATATGAATCCCACTTGGTGTGTATGAAACAAAGGCAGTAACAAGAGGCGAATCAGTTCGAATGGCGACAAGGGCGGGGCCGGCCGGCATTCGCGCCGTGCCGTCAAAAAATCTCACATCAATACCGCTTCGAGAAAGATCTCGATCGGCCACTAGCGCGATCAACTTCCCCTCTTGCGCACGTTCCAGCAGAGTGCCGAAAGCGTTGCTATCCAGAGGCAACACTTCCATTCCTATCGCTTGCCGGTACTCGAGGAATTTTTCAAAGAGAGCGCGTGGCTTCAAAACCTCGGCAACGGTAACCAGCTTCGCACCCTTGAGGCAGAAATACGAACCGGCATGATCCCAATTGCCAGCATGTGGAAGGGCAACCACCACTGGGCTTCCAGAATTAATTGGATCCATCAACAGATGCTCATTGCTCACCGTTACCGTCGAAAGAATTCTCTCTCTGGTCCAGTCAGGTGATCGGAATGTTTCGCGCCAATAACGCATATAGGACATGACACCCTGTGCTATCAGATTTTGTAGTTCATCCGCCTGCAACAACGGATTTACACGAGCTAAGTTCGAGCGCAATCTCTTGACACTTCTTCCATTCTTTTTGAGCATGCGAGACCCTAGCCATAGAAAAAGATTGGTAGCCGATTTCTCAGGCATACGTCGAATCAATGTCCAGCCTAGAAAGTAGGCACGAGCGATAATGAAATCCTTCATTGACTATTCCTTACGCAGTGCGCGATAGACAATCACTATTCGCTGAATGACCGTCACCGTTCCCAGAAATGCAAGGAGTGTGAACCCGATCATTGCTGCTATGTCTACTCCCAAACCATAAAATCCAAGTGCAGTGAGCGCGATGATTAACCGTTCTGTGCGTTCTGCGATTCCACCATTGCATTCAATTTTCATGCTTTCGGCCTTGGCGCGGATATATGGAATCAATCCACTGACCACTAGTGAGATCAGAACGAAGAGGGCAATCGTTTTATCCTCATCAACAAAGTAAAGAAGTGCACCGATGAGTATTGCCGAATCCGTCACTCGATCAATTGTGGAATCAAGGAACCCTCCCCACGAAGTTCCTTCGCCACCAGTTCGTCGGGCTATCGCTCCATCGAATAAATCACTTAATGCAAAGAGTGAGATCACGATCGTGCCTACGAAAAGGTCTCCTCGTGGATAGAAATAGAGTGCAGCTATCACAGTGCCTAGCCCGCCAGTAATAGTTACGGCATTGGCGGTAATCCCCAAGCGCACAGCGGCTTTGACCACTGGATTAATTAATCGGGTGATCTGAGGTTTCACATGCACGCTAATCATCGGCACCATCGTAGGCTTTAACCCATGACAACTTCCACATCCAAGGCTGTGAGAATTGCCCTCTATGGTCATATCAGCGCCACTCCCGCAGCGCTCAGGCGCGAACTCGAGGCTCGAGGAGTCGACGTTCAAGATAATGATGGCGATCCGGCAGATATTGATTGTGCGATATTCGCCGTCAATCCGTCGGCGGGAATCGATGGCGAGACGATTGCCCATTGGGAGAGGCTTAACGATTATCTTACGCCGCGCATATTTGTTGCACTCGCTTTACCCGGTACCGATTTAGATTTTGATGATGCAGTCCTCTTGGGAAATCGAGTGCTCGATCAGCTCGTGACTCCCTATCTTGTTCTTCATGCCGATGATGGGACTCCGGCTGCGTTGATCTCTCTCGCCGACCTTACAGTTCGAAATTACGTTGCAGGCATCGCTGTGATATCCGAAAGCGAAAGCGAGCATCGCGAATTAGTTTCTGATTTTCAGGCAGAATACATAGAAGCTCTTTCGCAAGCCGGTGAGGGTGCATTCTCAGCAGGAATGCTCTTCCCGGCAATTCCAATAAACCTTGATAGTGGAATTGGATTAGATGTTCTTACCTCGTATCTCGATCAGCTAGCTGACGAGTAAAACTACCAAGCCGCGGCTATCTCACTTCTCGTAATTCCAAGTAGTTGCGGAAGCACCTTTGTTTTCCCAATGATGGGCATGAAATTTGCGTCCCCTGACCAACGCGGTACAACATGTTGATGAATATGGGCAGCAACACCGGCGCCAGAGATTGCGCCTTGATTCATCCCGAGATTAAAACCTTCTGGCTTGGAAACCGTGCGAATGGTTTTCATGGCGTGGGCAGTGAGAGCAAAGATCTCTTGCCGTTCGTCATCTCTTAAATCAGTGAGATCTGCAACGTGGCGATAGGCGCAGATCAGTAAATGTCCTGGGTTGTACGGATATAAGTTCATGACTACATAAGCATGAACTCCGCGATGAACAATCAAACCCTCTTCATCGCTCATCGCCGGAATATCACAGAAGGGACAGCTCTGATTATTACTATCTAACGGACGATTTTCTCCACGCAGATAATCGAGACGGTGCGGTGCCCACAGGCGTGACCAGGCATCTGGCATTCCCGTCGAGTCGATGTAATCCACAATTAAACCTGAGCGCGCGATTGAACTGCAGCAGAGATTTCAGCGATTGCTTCAGCTAGTGGCACACCATTCTTCTGTTCGCCATTTCGGTATCTGAAGGAGACAGCTCCGGCTTTCTGATCTTCCTCGCCAGCAATGAGCATGTAAGGAATCTTCTGCATCTGCGCATTACGCACTTTTTTCTGCATGCGATCATCAGAGGCATCTAATTCAGCGCGAATTCCAGCGGCTTTCAGAGCCTTGACCACATCGCCGAGATAATCAGTGAATGCATCAGCGACCGGAATTGCCATTACTTGAACTGGCGCAAGCCAAGGAGGAAACGCTCCAGAGTAATGCTCTGTAAGAACCCCAAAGAATCTTTCGATTGAGCCAAAGAGTGCGCGGTGAATCATGACAGGGCGTGCACGCGTTCCGTCGGATGCGGCATATTCGAGTTCAAAACGTTGCGGCAATTGGAAATCTACTTGAATCGTAGACATCTGCCATGTGCGACCTATCGCATCCTTTGCTTGGACAGAAATCTTTGGACCGTAAAACGCTGCCCCACCTTCGTCATTAATCAGCTCTAAATTCTGAGCGAGAGCCGCTTTGCGTAACGCTTCAGTTGCAGCTTGCCAATCTTCATCTGATCCCACAGATTTTTCTGGATTACGCGTTGAAAGTTCAAGATAGAAATCTTCCAGCCCATAATCACGGAGCAGATTGAGTACGAAGGTTAAGAGGGAATCAAGCTCTCCCGCCATCTGATCCTTCGTGCAGTAAATGTGCGCATCATCTTGGGTAAAGCCACGCGCTCTGGTGATTCCGTGGAGTACGCCAGATTTTTCGTAGCGATATACCGTTCCGAATTCGAAGAGTCGTAAAGGAAGCTCCCGGTAAGAACGCCCGCGTGAGCGATAGATCAGGTTGTGGAAAGGACAATTCATCGGCTTCATGTAGTACTGCTGGCCAGCGCGCTTAATCGTTCCATCGGCATGATGCTCTTCGTCCAGAATCATTGGAGGGTACATTCCTTCGGCATACCACTCGAGGTGGCCGGAAGTTTCGAAGAGCGCAGCTTTGGTTATGTGAGGCGAGTAAACAAACTCGTAACCCTCATCTTCATGGCGTTTACGCGAATAATCTTCCATAGCCCGTCGCACGATTCCACCCTTGGGATGAAAGACGGCAAGGCCAGAACCGATCTCTTCCGGAAATGAAAAGAGATCTAACTCTTGTCCTAATTTTCTATGATCTCGCTTTTCCGCCTCGGCCAACATTTCTAGGTAAGCGTTGAGTTCATCTTGGGATGGCCATGCAGTGCCATAGATACGTTGCAACATTGGATTCTTTTCAGATCCACGCCAATATGCACCGGCACTTCGCATCAACTTAAATGCAGGGATAAGTTTTGTTGAGGGAAGATGGGGCCCGCGACATAGATCCGACCAGACTGGTTCGCCATCTCGCCCTAAGTTGTCATAAATGGTGAGCTCGGAACCACCCACCTCGACACTTGTCTCTTCATTTCCACCAGATTTAATTCCAATGAGTTCGCACTTATATGGCTCGTGTGCAAGTTCTTTGAGGGCATCAGCCTCTGTTGTAACCCGGCGTTTAAAACGTTGGCCATCTTTAACAATCTTGCGCATTGTTGTTTCGATCTTCTCGAGATCTTCTGGAGTAAAAGGGCGCTCTGGCTCAAAGTCGTAATAGAACCCATCGCGTATCGGAGGTCCGATACCCAATCGAGTCTGCGCAAAAGTTTGCTGCACAGCTTGTGCCAAAACGTGAGCAGTTGAATGTCGCAGAACTGAAAGACCATCGGGAGAGTAGATGGCTACACCGTCTACTACATCACCATCCTTGAGTTCGCTCCAAAGATCACGTAGTTCGCCATTGACTCGGGCAACCACAATTGACTTATCTTCAGCGAAGATATGGGTCGGGCGCTGATCTGATTCAACGCTACGGGCAACGCCGTCGACCGTGATATTGATAGATGCCATGGGGTAAGAGTACCTAAAGAGTTCTAGCTAGCTCGCGTAATTTGGAGCAGATCTGCTCGGTATCGTTATTGATTGATAGCGCTTTCTTATTGAGAGAATGAACCGGCCCTGCGATTTTCAATGAACTCATCGCAAAAGCGCCTTCGCAATCACCGAGATCTCGCTCATAAATATCTCGCACGACGACATCGCACCTTTCGATCGCTAGCGCCCTAATGACCCCAGGCAGAATTCCCGATGTAATCGGAGGCGTTATCCACTCCCCCTTGATCCTGAAGGCAAAATTGCTTACCGCACCTTCAGTCACTCGACCTAAGGAATCGATCACAATCACCTCGTCGAAACCCTCACTCTTGGCTTGTGAGAGAAGTTGGAGATTGTCAGAGTATGGAAAGGTTTTGTGCTTTCGAGAGGATGCCTGGCTGTCGATGTGGTGAGTACGCACCTTTATAGAGTTCTGATCATCTTTGTATAGCTCATGGGTTGCAATGAAGTGGCTTGTTGAAAACGATAAACGCAACCGACCTATTGGATGAGGTTCAGCAGAGAGCAGCTGGTCGATGGCATCAAGAATATGATCTTCATCTGGAAGCGAAACTGAAAGTTCACGAGCGCTCAAGAGAACCCGTCGCATATGGCGAGAGAGTAATTGTGGGCGGAAACTTTCGGTACGAATAGTTTCAAATACTCCCGACCCTACGGGCCAACCATCTGCGGAAATAAACTCACGTGATGATTCAACAAGCGCGTCATCGACCCAAATCTTCACAGAGATCCGCCTGCAATTGCAATCAAAGTCCGCGCCTTCAGTTGGGTCTCTTCCCACTCAAGAGCAGGTTCGCTCCCCCAGGTAATTCCGGCGCCTGTTCCATAACGTAACCATTGATCACCTGTGGTCCAGAAGGTTCTAATTGCAACTGCTAACTCTGCTTGATCTCCTTGAATCCACCCTAAAGCACCGCAATATGGGCCACGCGGTGTTGGTTCATGTTTTGTAATCATCGAGAGCGCGGCACTCTTGGGGGCCCCACTCACAGAACCAGGTGGAACCGTGGATGCCAAAATTTCCTTCCACGAGGTTCCATCTTTGATCTCTGCTTTTACATCAGAGACAAGGTGTGTAAGTCCAGGATGCTTCTCTCGTCGAAAGAGTTCGCTGACTTTAACGCTTCCATCTACTGCTATTTGACTCAAATCATTGCGCATCAAGTCAACAATCATAAGATTCTCGGCCTTATCTTTTTCGCCAAAATCGTCTTGATCCCAACGAATAGTTCCCTTAATCGGTGATGCAATAATCTCTCGCCCGTTACGAGAGAGGAATCGCTCTGGCGAAGCGCTTGCGATTTCATATCCAGGAATCTTGAGATAACTAGCAAAGGGAGCAGGATTGGCATACTGCAATCGTGCGAACAAGCCCGCTAATTTATTCTTCTTATCTTCGATCAGATGGGAAAGTTCACGACAGGCGTTCACCTGGTAAACGCCACCTCGACCTATCTCTTGGCGAATTTCGTGAACGTATGCCATGTAGTCGAGCTCTTCCAGAGAACTGCGCCATGGCCTTTCCAATACATTCCACTCCGATGATGGAAAGGGTGTTTCCTCTACATTCTTAAATTGCGCAAAGTGGTATTCGCCCTCAAAGGTAATCAGTACCGCCCAGAAATTGCCGTCATCGAGTTCGCTGGGATCGTTGGTGAATCTCTTCATCTTTGTGGCAAGGCGATTACCCATCCAGAATTGATAGCCACGGCCGAACATGGGGTAAGGCTACGCAGGAAAGCCATCACTTTGGCGCAACGGCCCTGCCTGCGCTAGATTTACCCCCGCAGTAACATGCGGACGTAGCGCAGCTGGTAGCGCGGAACCTTGCCAAGGTTCAGGTCGCGGGTTCGAACCCCGTCGTCCGCTCGGATAGTGCGCCGTTCATCGATATGCACGGCGCTTCTTCTATCTATAGATACAACATTTTCGTGGTGGAATGGCCGAGAGGCGAGGCAAGGGACTGCAAATCCCTCTACACGGGTTCAAATCCCGTTTCCACCTCCACGAAATGTAACTACCGAAGGGAAGCAAGCTATGACTGAAGATCAGTCAGTGCGTCCTTGGGGTCGTTACGAAGTTCTTTCTTCATCGCCTGCTCATCAAGTAAAAAATATTTACGTTCTCCCCGGTAAGCGATTGTCATATCAACGCCATAAGCAACGTGCCGAACATTGGTTTATTGTCAGTGGCCACGCGCGGATTACTCTCGATGGCAACGTCTTTGAAGTGGCTAGCGGCGCCTCTGTAGATATTGCAATCGGAGTAGCCCACCGTATTGAGAACACAGGTCAGAGCGAATTGATCTTCACTGAAGTACAGACAGGAAGCTACTTCGGCGAAGACGACATTGAGCGCATTGAGGACGACTTCGGTCGCACTCTCGCGTAGATTTCACACCCGATCTTTCGACAGATATACTTTCTCAGCATTATTATGGCAGTACACCGTAAGGACGATTGGCTCAGCGGTAGAGCACCACATTGACATTGTGGGGGTCACTGGTTCGATCCCAGTATCGTCCACGTATAGATCTCTCTCTTGTACAGTTCCTGCATGCTTGCATTGCTTCCGGGATTTCTCACAGGACTCTCGCTCATCATTGCAATTGGCGCACAAAATGCATTTGTTATTCGTCAAGGCTTGACGCGCCACCATGTTCTGCTAGTTGTCGGAATCTGTGCAATCTCAGATGCTGCACTTATCTTCTTGGGTACCGGCGGGCTCGGAACCCTGATCCAGAGCCAACCTTCACTGCTTGAATTTATTCGTTGGTTTGGAGTGATCTACCTGACGTGGTTTGGAATCAAAAGTATTCGCTCAGCTTTCAAGAATCAAAGCTTGAACGCTGGCGAAGGCTCTTCCATGAGCAAAGTAAAGGTAATCGGTATTTGTCTTTCACTCACTTTTCTCAATCCTCACGTATATCTAGATACAGTCATTCTTCTTGGAAGCATTGCTAATCAGTTCGAGGGCGATCGCTGGTTCTTCGCTATCGGGGGTGCTTTCGCGAGTCTGGTCTGGTTTACTGCAATTGGTTTTGGAGCACGAGCCGCTTCACGATTTATGTCAAAGTCAATTTTCTGGAAGATTCTTGATTCAGTAATTGCTGTAGTTATGTTCTCAATCGCAATCACCCTGGCTTTTTACGACTTCTAGGGGACTTCATCCTTAGTTAGGCAGTGGAAAAGTTTCTTACTATCGGGCGTTATGTATCTGCTTCCATGTTTCGCGCGCCATCTGCAAATCTCCCTCAGCGTCAATTGCATCTAAAAATGCGTCGAAAGATTCACCACCATCTTGAAGGTGGACTACCAAATGCTTTTTATTCGATAAGAAATCCGAGATATTTGAGTGAATTGTTTCAACGTAAAATTGAGCAAGTTTCGGCTCTTCTTCCTCTTTCCAGTCTTTTGGCTTCATCAGGATTCCGTGAGAGAAGGCAGTCATGATAGAAGATCGATAATTACTATTTCGTAAACGATGTAAAAAACTATCCACGGTGTCATCAAAATCTCTCTTAAGATGGATGTACAGAACATCATCACCGCTGAATCTCTTAGACATCTCGCCGTGAAACCAAATCAATCGATTATCGGCTTCAATATGGAATTGCGGAAAATTAAATCTCTCATCGCCTAATCGCGCTGCCCGAGATTCATGAGCCGAGCTGTAGTTGGTCAGGTGGGAGGTCGCCTCTACGAAGGATTTGGATCCGGATCGACCAGGACTCAGAACAAAGATGTTCTTAAATATCACTGTGAGATTGTAACGAGACCCTATGCAAATAGGTAGACCTTGGCGCAAAGCTCGGCTGAGGTGCTCTCAAGCCGCTACTTGTTCTCAACCGATTTTTGAAAAACTCCAATTCGCCTGAGAGTTTCTTCCTGGTATTCCGGAATCATCGATCGATGTTCAAGATTTGAAGTTTCGTAGAGATAATTCAGTAGAACGATACGACGTTGCAACAAGAGCATCTCCATCTCCTGCTGGCTGTACTGGGGTAGCGGCGCGATCGATGCATACCCCTCTTTGAGCGCAGCGTCCTGCTCTGGTGTATCTAGATAGTAAATCGCGGTTGCTAAATCTTGTAAGGGTAATCCGATGCCACAATCGTCAAAATCGAAGACGGACAGAGATCCGTTGTTCCACATAACATTCCAGCCGTGTAAGTCCGCATGAATGATTTGTGGCTTATTTTCAGAGAATAACCTCACGGTTTCGCTTCTGATCACATCCATCGCTTCTGAAATTACTTTGCGTGTTGGTGAATCGAGGACACTTTTTTCGCTCAAAAGATAATCTTCGGTCTCCCACAATGGATCGATAAATGAAGGAAGCGTTGATCCAGAAGGGCAAGAGAAGTCCTTTGAAGCAAGATGCATAGTGGCCATAGCGGCTCCTAAAGCGTGTAATTGTTCTACCGTGGGTTCATCACCGAGTTCTGCCCCGAATAGCCACGAATAGAGAACGCAGTGCAAGGTGCGTTGCGAAGCCTCGTGAAAGATCGATGTATAAAAATTTCCATCATTATTCGCAATTGGCTCAGGTACCACCACGCGAGCGTCTTCGGCTAGTGAGCGAACCCACGCTATTTCAGCTTTCAGATTCTCTGGTGTCCGTGGTGAGTTGATGTTGATCCGAAGGGCAAACAATTGCCCATTTGTCGCTTCTATCTTCAGCGTCGCGTTGTATTCGTAATTTATAGAAACTGCTGACGCTACCTCGATCGGATAGTGTTTAAGAATTTCAGTGGCAAAGAGCTCCAGTTGCTTTATCTGCAAATCCTGGGACAGGTCGAAGAAAGAACTCATGAGAAAACTCTTTTTCCTGAGGAAGGAGAGATAACCGCCGTACCCTTTTCATGCGAAAGAATTCTCAACATGTGACCCGGAAGTGCGGCAACGATGGCATCTGCCAGCTTGCGCTCTTCTTCGCGGAAAACATCATCGAGAACAATTGTTGCCTTCGGCGAGAGCAACGGAATCAAATGCTCTAGCGCCGGATATCTCGCATCGGCATTTGTCGAACTCGGAGGCCCATCGATAACCAGAAGATCAATCTTTGCCAATCCTTTAAATGATGATTTGGCATACCACTTGTAACCCTTGGGATACGTCTCTAATTCGTTAATTCGAATCTCAACTCCACGAACTCCGTGGCTTGAAAGCATCTCTCTTGTCTGACTTCCAAATTCATGGGAATGGTCAAGGCTGATGACTTTCCTCGCGCCAGACTTTGCTAGTACTAGCGTTGATGTCCCCGAACCAAGTTCAACCGCCAATCTTGGTCGAATCTTTTGTGTCAGATGGGCAAGTGATAGAAGAAAGTCCGGTGAAGCTGCCCATCCGCGCGATGGTGGCAAGGGAGCTTTTAGCTTGAGTAGTGGAAGAAGCTGCTCAATCGCTTCTACTTGATGATAGGCATTGCCAATCTCATCCTTGATTCGCGATGTCTGAGTTGTTAGCTCTCTAGATGTTCGATCGGCATTGCGGTTGAGCTTTCGGTGTAACGCTCGCATACTTCTAACGAGGTAGGCGATACCAACCACAGTGATCACTAGAAAAACGATGAGAACGATGTCCATATTCACTCGACGAGTCTAAAGGAGAATAGGCTTGTGTCATGGCTTCTCTTCACGTGGCGATGGTCTGTTTAGGAAATATCTGTCGCTCCCCCATGGCCGCTGCGGTGCTAGCAAGCAAAGCGCGATCAACAACTGGCATCGAGATCATCGTAAGTAGTTCAGGAACGAGCGGTTGGCATGTCGGGCAAGGTCCGCATCCAACATCAAAGAAAGTTTGGGAAAAGGCTGGATACGTTCATCACCACGAAGTGTCACAGTTTAAAGTCAACGATTTTTTCGTCAATGATTACATATTAGTAATGGATTCAAGCAACTTCGAAAACGTGATTTCCATAGCCCCGAGTCAAGAAGAAGCGAAGAAGGTTTTCTACCTCCGAAGCTTTGATCCTGAGCTGCAAGAGATAGATCCGTTATCGAGTCAATACCACCAGCTCGAAGTTCCGGATCCTTACAACCAACCTGAAGGTGCCTACGAAAAGGTGTTAAAGATGATCGAGTCTGCCGTCGACGGGTTTATTGACACTATTACTCCAGCCCACGGCGCTTAAGAAGAGGCGTGATCGTCGCTTCACGCCCACGGAAATTCTTGAACATAGTCATTGAATCAATTGAACCACCACGACTGAGCAGCTCTTTGCGGAAGTGATCACCATTTGTGCGAGTCAACCCACCATTATCCTTAAACCATTGCACTGATTCGGCATCAAGAACTTCACTCCAGATGTAACCGTAATACCCAGCTGAATATCCGCCACCGAAGATGTGAGAGAAATAGGTGCTGCGATAACGAGTTGGCACCGCGTGATAATCAAGTCCGTAATCTTTTATCGCTTGTTCTTCGAATGCCACAACATCTGAAACATCCTCTCCGGCTTCTAAGGAGTGCCACGCTAAGTCAAGGATTGACGCTGCGAGGTAACTCGTTGTTGCGTGACCTTCATTGAAAGTTGATGCACCTTTGAGGCGATCAATGAGATCTTGCGGAAGTACTTCTCCCGTCTCATGATGCTTGGCGTAGTTGGAGACGACTTCTGGCCACAGGATCCACATCTCATTTACTTGTGAAGGGAATTCTACGAAATCTCGCTGAACATTTGTTCCTGATACGCGCGGATAGGTAACGCGAGAGAGAAGCCCATGGAGTGCATGCCCGAACTCGTGGAACAAGGTAACGATTTCGTCGTAGGTAAGCAGTGTCGGCTGTCCTGCCGCTGGCTTAGGAATGTTGAGGTTATTTACTACGACCGGCAACTGACCAAGAAGAAAATTCTGATCGACAAGATTATTCATCCATGCGCCACCGCGCTTTGAGTCTCGTGTGTAGAAGTCTCCAATAAAGAGCCCGAGTTTGCTGCCATCTTCATTGAACACTTCAAAGGCGCGTGCTTCTGGGTGATAGGTGACTAAGTCCGGGCGTTCCTTAAACGAGATACCAAAGAGTTTATTGGCTGCAAAGAAGACGCCATCGCTGAGTACTCGCTCTAATTCAAAGTACGGACGCATGGCGCTTGAATCGATATTGTGTTTAGCCTTGCGGACCTTCTCTGTGTAGAAATCCCAATCCCAGCTAGCTAGGTCAAAGTTTTCACCAGAATCTTTGATCATCGCTTGAATATCAGCACCCTCAGCGCGAGCGTTGCGTACCGCAGCTGGTGCGATCTTGCGCAGCATTGCATGAACATTTTCTACACTTCCAGCAGTCTGCTCAGCGATGATGTATTCGGCGTGTGTCTTCTTTCCAAAGAGCTGTGCGCGTATTGCACGAAGCTTGGCCATCTCCACAATGATTTTCTTGGTGTCAGAATCATTGTCACGATTGCCGCGAAGTAAAGATGCCTTCATGATGCGTTCGCGCGTAGAACGAACCTCAAGACTTTCCAGCATCGGGTTACCACTAAAATTCACCATCGCTAGGAGGAATTTTCCCTTTAGTCCACGAGCCTTGGCCGCATCAGCGGCCGCCTCGATCTCTCCTGCGGATAGCCCTGCCAGTTCAGCAATTGAATCAACAATTAATGCGCTCTCATTAGTGTCAGTCAATAAGTTCTTAGAAAACTGCGTCTCTAACGACGAAAGCCGCTCGTTAATTTTGGTCAACTCAGCTCGTTGCTCCTGCTTCAGGTGAGCACCGGCATAGACAAAATCTCGGTAGTACTTTTCCAGCAACCATGCGTCTTCTGATGAGAGAGCTAGCGAATCCCGCTTATCGTACAAAGCCTTAATCCGAGAAAAGAGCGCGGGATTGAGAGAAATTGCGTCTTGGTGTGCCGACAACTTGGGAGCGATTTCTTCTTCAATCGCATCTAGTGCGTCATTGGTATCACTGGATGATTTGTTATAGAAGACATTGAGCATCCTCGATAAAATCTGCCCACTTTTTTCAAGCGCGACAATAGTGTTTTCAAAAGTTGGCTCACCTGAAGCAATGATTGCTTCGACTTCTTCTAGCTGCGCTGCTGTTCCTTTGTAAAAACCGTCTAGATAGTGTTCTTCTTCCAGCTGGCGAAAATCAGGAAGTTCGTACTCAAGGACGCTTCTCTTTAAAAAGATATTCTCAGCCATGTAGATCGCCTTCTACGGACGTGATTGTGGACTGGTCGTAAGTTTTGGGTCGCGTTCTGGAAGCGAGCCAAGAGCCTTATCAATAGCACTCATTACCGATGTGTCCAGCTTTACTCCAGCGGCCTTCACGTTTTCCTTTACCTGAGAAGGCTTTGTTGCACCCATAATCGCTGAAGAGACGTTGTCATTTTGCAAGACCCAGGCGATAGCGAGTTGCGACATTGTGAGCCCTACTGAATCTGCAATAGGTGCAAGCTTTTGAACGGCTTCCAAAACATCATCGCGCATCCAGCGAGAGATCATTCCTGCGCCACTCTTCTTATCTGTGGCACGAGATCCCGCTGGAAGTTTTCCACCTGGCTTGTACTTTCCTGTGAGAACTCCTTGGGTTACCGGGGACCACACAATCTGTCCTATACCTTCCTTGCGAGATAGTGGGACCACTTCCGCTTCAATAATTCGCCATAGTGCTGAATATTGCGGCTGGCTTGAAACAAAGCGAGAGAAGCCACGTTGATCTTGGATTTTTAGTGCTGCGGAAATCTGACCGGCCGTCCATTCCGAAAATCCAATGTAGTTAACTTTTCCTTGACGAATGAGATCTTCAAAGGCTTGCAGTGATTCCTCGAGCGGTGTTTCCACATCGAATCGGTGCATCTGATAAAGATCGATATTCTCCACATTCAGTCGCTTGAGCGAGGCATGGCAGGATTCCATGATGTGCTTACGTGAGAGTCCGCGGTCGTTCTTTCCATCTCCTGTTGGCCAGTAGACCTTAGTAAAAAGCTCATATGATTCGCGCCGAACACCTTTGAGAGCTTTTCCTAGAACAGTCTCGGCCCTAGTGCCGGCATAAGCATCTGCCGTATCAAAAGTCGTGATACCTACATCGAGGGCTGTCTTAACGCATTTAATGGCGGCATCTTGCTCAACTTGGGAACCATGGGTGATCCAGTTTCCATAAGAAATTTCTGATACGTACATTCCGGTACTGCCAAGGCGTCTATATTCCATGCCTGAGAATCTACGCCATTGAAGATGTATAGGAAAGTAGGGTGGGATAGACTCTGCCCAACATGAACACGGACGGAAGAATCACATGGCGCTGAATTTTCGACGGAAGTTCGACAATGTCTGGAGACACTTGCCCCATCCTCTGAGATGGATCATTGTGGCCGTCGTTGGATCCTCACTCACAATTTTCGGGATAGTTTCCCTCTTCTTGCCCTTGGCCCCCGGATTACCACTGGTAGTCCTTGGTGTAGCAATACTGGCAACTGAATTTGCATGGGCCGAAATCGTGTTCTCCCGGTTGAAGAAAGAGACAGACAAATTCACTGCCCAAGCCAAGCGAGTGATCAAGCGTAAGAAGAAGTAGTTTTTGTCAGTTGATCGCTCTACCGTAGCTCCATGACTCAACGAAAGTTTGTGCCAGATCGGCAGCTCAGTGATGTCACCTTCGTTGTTCTCGACCTAGAGACATCTGGAGCCTCCGCACGTACCGGTAGCGCAATCACCGAGATCGGCGCAGTTAAAGTCTGTGGCGGGGATGTGAAAGGTACTTTCCACACACTCATCAATCCATCTACTCCGCTCTCACCGTTCATCGTCGAACTCACCGGAATCACTGATCAGATGCTGGCTGACGCACCGTCGATTCAAACAGTTCTTCCTATGCTCTGTGAATTTATCGGCAGCCCCGAAGAGAGCGTATTTGTCGCTCATAACGCACCCTTTGATCTCTCATTTCTTAAAACAGCATCTGCTCTTCATGGCTACATCTGGCCCGACTTTCGAGTACTCGACACTGTAAAACTGGCCCGACTTGTCCTTACAAAAGATGATGTTGCCAATTACCAGTTAGGAACTCTGGCGGAATACTTCGATACACACATTGCACCAAATCACAGAGCCCTAGATGATGCAGAAGCAACTGTTGATGTGCTTCACGGTGTCATTGAGCGATTGGGTACCTTTGATATTTTTACGATCAATCAATTACTCGGCGGTGGCAGAAAGCCGACACAAAAATCGCGCGTTGCTACACCAGCGACTGCGAGAAGGCGACCCACTCTGTGAGTAGTCGTCGAGTGGCCCCAGAATCAAGAGCGCTACTGGCCTTCGCCAGGGATTTCGAGATTCGTTCGTGAATACCTAAATCAGTCTCACCGTCGAATGCGGCAATTGCGGCAGCTGCGTTGAGCAGTACCGCATCACGCGGTGCACCGGTCTCACCTTCAAAAATAGCTGTTGTGATTCGCGCGTTCTCCGTTGCATCGCCACCCACTAAATCAACAATCGGGGCTCGCGCAATTCCAAAATCTAGTGGGTCGATTCGATCGCTCTGAATCTTTCCCTCACCAATAGTCAGTACAGAGGTGGTTGTCGATAGCGTTATTTCATCAAGGCCGTCATCGCCACGGAATACAAATCCATCAACTCCGCGAGTAGCTAACACTTGCGCCATCACACGATGCATTCGATCATCAGCAACACCAATAGCCGCCGCCTGTGGTTTAGCTGGATTGGCCAAAGGTCCAAGAATGTTAAATACGGTAGGCACTCCTAGCTCTTTCCGTGCTGGGGCTGCATATCTCATCGCAGGATGGAATATTGGCGCGAAACAGAATCCGATCCCTAACTGCTTTACGCATTGAGCGACCTTAGGACCGTCGAGTGTGATGGCGACGCCAAGTGCTTCAAGTAGATCCCCTGAACCTGATTTACTCGATGCCGCACGATTTCCATGTTTAACAACGCGCGCTCCTGCTGAGGCGGCAATAATTGCTGCAGTTGTCGAAATATTTATTGTCTGAGCACCATCGCCACCGGTACCGACCGTGTCGACCGAGCGATCTGTAATGCTGATCGGAGAGCTGTGGCGAAACATCTCTGCAACGAGTGCGCTTACCTCATCTGCACTTTCGCCCTTCTTCTTCAAGGCGAGTAAAAACTCCTTAATATCACTTACCTCTGCTCGCCCCTCAAGGATGGTCTGCATTATTGAAGAAACCTCATGTGGCTCTAAATCAATGCCGCTGTGAAGTCGACCAATGCTCTCAATCCATGTCATTGCTGAGTCTCCTTTTTGAGAACGTGAGACTGAGAGATCTCTACGCCTTTACTCGGGCAATCGAGGTACGGAGCAAATCTGCCACGGTCTCGGCCAATGTGAATGGGTCAATCGGGTGTAGAACATTTGCCTCAGCTCGCGACCATGTTGCTAGCCAGGCATCCTCTTTGCGAGCAGTGATTAAGAGAACCGGTGGGCAGTTAAAAACTTCATCTTTTAATTGGCGAGCAATCCCCATCCCGCCTTCGGGAGCTGCCTCAGCATCAAGAATAAACAGGTCAATATCGACATCTCCAGTTCGTGCACGACCATCGACATAGAGGCGCAGAGCAGGGCCCGTGGCACACTCGACGATGCGATGAGGAGCAAGGTCTGGGGCAACCCGCGACCCTAAGGCGGCGGTGATGTGCGAGCGAACCGTCTTGTCATCTGAGTACATAACGATTGTCAGAGGTTTCTGCGTTGCATCCATGGCGAAAGTCTACATCGTGGATCCGGCTCAATCATGGTGACCCGTTTCACCCTTTTGAGGGGTAAATAAGAGGCTTTATTGCTCGAGCAAAGAGGTGAAAGTGCGCAATTTCGGGAATAATCACCTCCATGACCGCCGCGCAGACAATGCATAAAATCACCAAGCCCAACGTTGTGGCAGTCGGCACCATCGTCTGGCTCTCAAGTGAGTTGATGTTCTTCGCCGCGCTCTTTGCAATGTACTTCACCACTCGAGGAGTGCAGGGCCCAGCGATTTGGGCAGAGTCAACTGAACTTCTGAGCATTCCATTTGCAGCAGTGAATACAACTGTTCTGGTTCTCTCATCTGTTACCTGTCAGTTTGGCGTCTTCGCGGCTGAGAGATTCCAGAGCAAGCGTCGCGGATCATTACTGCAGATTAATTTGTGGGGAATGCGCGAATGGTTTGCACTGACATTTCTTATGGGCGCTTTCTTTATCGCTGGCCAAATCTATGAGTACGCAGTTTTGGTTTCTGAAGGTCTCACCCTTTCCTCTAATGCATACGGTTCCATTTTCTTTCTTGCTACCGGTTTCCACGGGCTTCACGTCACCGGTGGTTTGATCGCTTTTCTCATAGTTCTCGTTCGAGTGGCTAAAGCTCGTCGATTCACTCATCAACAAGCGACAACGACCATCGTCGTTTCGTACTACTGGCACTTCGTTGACGTTGTATGGATCGCCCTATTCGCTGCGATTTACCTGATTAAGTAGAGTGGGAAAATAGTGAAAAAACTTTCGAAGTACCGCAGACATCGCGTAGTTGCGCCTCTTCTTTTAATTGCCGCGCTCCTTGGTATTGGTACAACTTTTCAAGTAGCTGGAGCTACAACAACTTCGGTGATCACGGCAGAAGAGCGCACTAAAGCAATTTCCGAGGGAAGAGAGATCTTTCTCAAGGGCTGTTCCTCATGTCACGGACTTAACGCTGAGGGAAGTTCTATCTCTCCTTCTCTGATCGGCGTCGGAGCAGCATCTGTCGACTTCCAAGTCGCAACAGGACGTATGCCTATGGCTGATATGAGCCAACAGGCTATGAGAAAAGCACCTGTATATAACGATGAAGAAGTTGCAGCCCTAGCCGCTTATATCGCTTCCCTTGCGCCTGGTCCTGAAATTCCAACGGATGAAATGATCAACTACGAACGTGATGGATCTATCGCAGAAGGTGGCGAACTCTTTAGAACAAACTGCGCGATGTGCCATAACTTTGCTGGGCAAGGCGGCGCACTCACTAAAGGCAAATACGCACCATCTGTAATGGGTGTTAAACCAGTCCATATTTATGAAGCGATGATTACCGGTCCGCAAGCGATGCCGGTCTTTTCTGATAAAACAATTACTCCAGAGGAGAAGCTTTCTATCATTGCCTGGATTAAGGCAGCTGAGAAAGAACCACAACTGGGTGGAGTTGCACTGGGAAGAGTTGGCCCCGTAACTGAAGGTTTACTTGTGTGGACTTTAGGACTCGGACTTCTGATCGGGATCGCTGTATGGCTTACAACGAAGGCGAAATAGGTAAAAACCGTGAGTAATGAGATTGAGTTAATTAAAGATCCTGGTCTACCTGAACATAAGTTGCGTCAAAGCGATGTGGACCCAAAAGCTGCCGACCGCGCCGAGCGACAGGTTGCAATTCTCTTTGCGCTCTCGGCCCTTGGAACAGTTTTATTTGTCTACGCCTATCTCTTCATTCCAACCGATCGCTTTGTATTTATTCCCCTCATGGGAGATCAGAATGTTCACCAACTCCTTCTTGGATTAGGTTTTGCGGCAGCTCTTCTCTTTATCGGACTTGGTGCGGTGCACTGGGCTAAAACTCTGATGCCAGATCATGAAGTGATTGCCCACCGTCATGAATTAAGGTCACCTGATATTGATCGCGAAGAATTTGTAAAGACCGCGAAAGAAGGAGCTGCAGCAGCTGGGCTTGGTCGCCGATCACTGATCAAGAAGAGCCTTGGACTTTCACTCGGACTTGTCGGTCTCTCCCCTATCTTGTTACTGGGTGATCTCGGTCCACTGCCAGGTAATGCACTTCGCACAACAAGTTGGAAGACTGGGACTCGCCTTGTCACTGATCCAGGTGATCGTCCGATCAGACCCGAAGATCTTGAAATCGGATCTGTGGCACAGACGCTTCCTGAGTTAGCTCCAGGTAAAGATCATCATTCACTTAATGACATTGCCAAAGATGCGGTTCTGCTCATTCGTTTACGTCCAGAAGAATTTAATCTAGATGCAGAGCGTCTCTCATGGACCTACGAAGGAATCATCGCCTTTTCAAAGATCTGTTCACATATGGGTTGCGCCGTTGCGCTCTATGAGCAAACCACCAAGCATTTGCTCTGCCCATGTCACCAATCGACTTTTGATGTAACCCGCGCAGCCAAAGTTATATTTGGACCAGCTGCTCGCCCGTTACCTCAATTGGCAATAACAGTTGATGCAGAGGGCTACCTCGTAGCACAAGCACCGTTTAATGAACCTGTTGGACCGAGTTTTTGGGAGCGATCAGCATGAGCGCACGTGAACGTATTGCAGGAAATGTAGCGAGCTATGTAGATGACCGCACAGGAGCTGCTGCATGGATGAAGAAGAACCTCAAGAAGGTCTTCCCTGACCATTGGTCCTTTATGCTCGGAGAGATCGCTCTCTATTCATTCATTATTCTTCTGCTCTCTGGAACTTTTTTAACATTTTGGTTTGATCCTTCAATGCGCGAGGTCGTTTACGAAGGCGAGTATCTTCCGCTTAAGGGCGTTGAAATGTCTGCTGCATATGCCTCTGCGCTAGAAATTTCCTTTGAAGTGCGTGGCGGATTACTTATGCGCCAGATTCACCACTGGGCCGCGCTGATCTTCATGGCAGCAATCGTTGTCCACTTGATGCGTGTCTTCTTCACTGGAGCTTTCCGTAAGCCACGCGAGTTCAACTGGATTATCGGAGTTGGTTTGCTCACTCTTGCCATCGTTGAAGGATTCCTTGGTTACTCACTTCCAGATGATCTTCTCTCTGGCACAGGAATTCGCATCGCACAAGCAATCATCCAAGCAATTCCCGTTGTAGGTTCCTTCTTAGCCTTCTTCGCATTTGGAGGAGAGTTCCCTGGCATTGCTTTCATCCCACGTATCTATACGGTACATATTCTTCTCTTGCCTGGAATATTCTTGGCTCTGATCACAGTTCACTTAATGTTGGTCTGGTACCAGAAGCACACCCAGTATCCGGGTCCTGGTCGCACCGAGAAGAACGTAGTTGGTTATTCGCTGATGCCGATTTATATGGCTAAGGCAGGCGGATTCTTCTTCATCGTCTTTGGTATTACCGCTCTTCTCGGAGCTGTCGCATCAATTAACCCGATCTGGCTCT
Organism: Candidatus Nanopelagicaceae bacterium; assembly: GCA_947490625.1. Lineage (GTDB taxonomy): Bacteria > Actinomycetota > Actinomycetes > Nanopelagicales > Nanopelagicaceae > Planktophila. The sequence goes on along the minus strand of CANLHC010000002.1, from coordinate 13,554 downwards.
ATGGTCCTTACACTCCGGGGCAAATCTCTGCCGGATCGCAACCCGATTGGTATATGGGTTGGCTCGACGGATTAGTGCGCATGTCTCCACCACTTGAACCGGTGATTTTTGGCTACACGCTCTCGCTGAATATTCTTATTCCAGGACTGATCATCCCTGGAATTATTTTCACCGGTATGGCGCTCTATCCATTTATCGAACAATGGATCACTGGCGATAAGCGCGAGCATCACATTCTCGATCGCCCTCGCAATGCACCGAACCGCACCGCACTCGGCGTGATGTCTCTGACCTTCATGTTGGTTGCGCTGATCAACGGTGGTAACGACATCATCGCCACACATTTTGATCTATCCATCAACCAGATTATGTGGTTTAGCAGAATCGGTATCATCGTTCTGCCTCCACTTGCCTTTGTTATCACCAAGCGACTCTGTCTCTCACTTCAAAGAGCAGATCGGGATCTCGTTCTCCACGGCCGTGAAACTGGTCGCCTCGTGATGATGCCATCTGGAGAGTTTGTTGAAGTACACGAGCCAATTTCTCCTGAGAAGGCCTGGCTTCTTACCCAGCATGAGCAGAAGGCTCCGCTTGAGCTAGCCGATCTCGATCAACGCGGCGTGCGCAGACCAGGGCTGATCAAATCAAAGGTTCGTAAGAGATTTGCAGTCGCCCATGCCGAGCAAGTATCAAAGCCAACCGTTGAAGATCTCAAGGAGATCGAACACCACTAAGGGTTCGATACTTCTCGGGCTCTCCCCTGTGTCACAACAAGTGCGACGCCAGCGATTGTCACAAGAGTTCCTACAGCAGTAACGAGGCCTATCTTCTCCCCAAAGAGGAAGTAGGCCTCTACTGCTGTAACCGCTGGAACTAGGTAGTACAAGGATGAGACAGAAGATGCGCTGGAACGGGCAAGCAAGAAGTAAAGAATCAGAATTGCACCGATAGACAGTGCCACAATCAACCACGTCAGCGAGAATATAAATGAAGCGTTCCAAGTAATTGATTGATCCTCTTCAAAAATCAACGCTAATGAGCCCATGAGAATTCCTGTTGCAACATATTGCCACGAAGTTCCCGAGAGAACTTCAACTCCCGATCCAAATTTCTTCTGAAGCAGCGTTCCTGAAGTTCCTCCAAGGAGCGCGATAAAGACTGCGATAACACCAGCGATAGGTAGCACCTGATCCCCTGAGCCTTCCAACTTGGGGGCAATAACCATCACCAACCCAGCTAAACCGAGACCAAGTCCGAGCCACTTGCGTAGCGATAACTTCTCACTAAAGAAAACCGATGAAAAAATTGAAACGAGTACCGGCTGCAACGAACAAATCAGGGCAGTAATTCCTGCTGGCATACCCTGTTTAACGCCATAAAAACAACCGCCCAGATAGGCGCCGTGAATCGTCAATCCAACCAATACGCTCTTACCAACAGTTGCCCTGTCATATCTAAAGTGGCGAGTGATAGCAAGAGAGATAAGTGCCAGCAAAACGGATGCAATGGCCATTCTAATAGCAATAAAGGTAAATGGCGGTGCATAAGGTATTCCATAACGTATTCCGGTAAATCCGGTACTCCACAAAAGTACAAAAATGGCCGGAGCTGTGCGAGTTGTAATTAACCCTCGCATAATGTTTTAAGATTGACGAGTGACTTAGCCATCCACTTGGGGTTTCGTGTAAGAGATTGAGTCTTTTTCAACCACCAGAGTTGCCCTTTATTGCACTCAGTGGCATCAAAATACTCGCTCACTTGAGTCTTACCTCCGCCCAGATCCACTAACTCATATCTCCAGATCCACTTCATTAAGTGGCGCCAAGCAATTAATCTCGACTCTTCAAATTCGACTACCTCATTGGTAATCCGGTATCCGATTCTTATCTTCATTTTCATTCCAAAGCGGGCGCCTAGAGATAACCTTCTTGGTCCTGAGATTACTGACTTCACCGTTGCAGAGCCATCGAAGATCGAATGAGCGTGGGGGTCAGCCAGATAGTTAAAAATCTTCTCTGCTGGCGCATCAATAACGATCCGAGCTCCGACAAGAAAGGGTGATTCAAGCGAGAGAATCTCAGCGCGCATCTTGTAACCGATTTAGTGTGTAGCGGTCATTGCTGGATCATCGAGGGGCTTCTCATATTCAGTAACCCAACCGATAATCCCAAAGAAGAGAGCAGTTACAGCAATAACTGTGAGCCACCATCCGATAATCAGACCCATACCCATCGCTACTGCAGCTAGCGCAACGGGAAGTGGCCACCACGAATGGGGGCTGTAAAAACCAAGTTCACCTGCGCCATCAGAAATTTCGGCGCTCAGGTTATCCGAAGGCATCAACTTGCCAATTCGCTTTTGGGTAAACCATACGTAGAAACCGACCATTCCAGCTAAACAGGCCGCCAATAACATTCCTGTAATGCCAACAGCTTCGCCACCCACATACCAATAAACAACTGACATCAATATGTAGAAAACGCTCAGCCCGGTAAAGAGTTGCCAGTTAGCCTTCACAGTTAGTGACCTTCTGTCTTGATGTGTGGATGATGGAGATCAAAGGCTGGTCGCTCTGAGCGAATACGTGGCATTGATAAGAAGTTGTGTCGAGGTGGCGGACATGAGGTCGCCCATTCAAGAGAAGAGCCATAACCCCAAGGATCATCTACTCCCACCATTGGACTCTTACGAGTGATCCACACGTTAATTGCAAATGGGATCATGGATAGCGCTAATAAGAATGCGCCGATTGTAGAAATCATATTCATGCCGGTAAAACCGTCTGTTGCTAGATAGTCGGCGTAGCGACGTGGGAAACCTTTGATTCCAAGCCAGTGCTGGATCAAGAAGGTGATGTGGAATCCGAAGAAGAGTGTCCAGAAGTGGATCTTTCCAAGACGCTCGTTGAGCATCTTGCCGGTCATCTTTGGCCACCAGAAGTAGAAACCAGCAAACATCGCAAAGACTACGGTTCCGAAGAGAACGTAGTGGAAGTGCGCAACTACGAAGTATGAAGCCGAGACTGCGAAATCAAGTGGCGGCGATGCAAGAATAATTCCAGTGATACCACCAAAGAGGAATGTGACAAGGAAGCCCATTACCCAGAGCATCGGAGTTTCAAAGGTGACGTGGCCTCGCCACATCGTTCCAATCCAGTTAAAGAACTTTACGCCGGTCGGTACACCGATTAAGAAGGTCATAAAGGAGAAGAAGGGCAAGAGAACCTGACCACTTGCAAACATGTGGTGCGCCCAGACAGCAACAGAGAGCGCTGAGATTGCAATTGTTGCTGCAATCAAACCTTTGTAACCAAAGATTGGTTTGCGACTAAAGACGGGGAGAATCTCCGTTGCGATTCCAAAGAATGGCAACGCCAAGATGTACACCTCGGGATGTCCAAAGAACCAGAAGAGATGTTGCCAGAGCATTGCTCCGCCATTAGATGGGTCAAAAATATGCGATCCATATAAACGATCGGATTCAAGGGCAAGCAGCGCTGCCGCCAAAGGTGGAAATGCTAGAAGAACGAGAATTGAGGTAAGAAGAACGTTCCACGAGAAGATCGACATTCGGAACATCGTCATACCGGGAGCACGCATAGTAAAAATTGTTGTAATGAAGTTAACCGCACCCAGAATTGTTCCAAGTCCACCGATTGCAAGACCGACCACCCATAGATCCCCACCGATACCTGGCGAGTAAGCCGAGTTAGATAGTGGAGCGTATGCCGTCCAACCAAATGAGGCTGCTCCACCTGGAGCTAAGAATCCGGAGAATGTCATGAGTCCACCGAATAGGTAGAGCCAGTACGAGAACATATTCAAACGCGGGAAGGCAACGTCTGCCGCGCCGATCTGCAGCGGCATGATCACGTTTGCAAATCCCACGAAAAGTGGTGTTGCAAACATCAACAACATCAGCGTGCCATGCATGGTGAAGACCTGGTTGTACTGCTCGTTTGAAATAAATTGCATTCCTGGACGAGTAAGTTCAAGGCGAAGAATCAAGGCCAATAGTCCAGCGATCAAGAACCAAGCAAAAGATGTAATCAGATAGAGATAGCCAATTGTCTTGTGGTCTGTCGAGGTAATCCATTTAACCAAGAGTCTGCCTTTAGAGACAGGGGCAACTCCTGGTGCGGGTGCAATCGTTGGACGCTCTGCATAGGTTGTCATGCGACACTCGCCTTCAATGTTTCGAGATATTGCTGATACTCAGCCTTTGAGACAACTTTTACCTTAAAGATCATCTGTGAATGGTTTCGACCGCATAAAATGTTGCAGCGGCCAGGAAATTCACCAATCTCATTTGCAGTGAACTCAATACTGTTTGTTACGCCCGGAATATTCTGAATCTGCATCATGAACGCTGGAATCCAGAAACCATGCACAACATCGCTGGCAGTGATTGTGTATCGAACACGCTCCCCGACTGGCACAACTAAGGTAGGTGGTTTATCAGGAGTTCCCGTAACGGTGGCATTCTCGCCTGCTTCAGGATAAGTAAATTGCCATGACCATTGGAAGCCATTGACCGTAATCTCATGCGCCACAGTCGGTGATTTCTCAATGATCTCTTCTTGCTTTACTGCTGTGAAGTAGAAAAGCACAGCAATGATGATGAATGGGATCACTGTGTAGACAATCTCAACCGGAATGTTGTACTGAGTCTGCTTCGGAAATTCTCCCTTTGAAGCGTGAGCACGATGGAACACGGCCGGCCACAGAATGAGAATGAGTGTAATTACTCCAACAACACCACCAGCGATCCATGCTCCCTGCCAGAGGGAGAGCGAGATGTCGTTAATACTTGACACACCTTCTGGAAAACCTAGCCCCGATACTTGTGAACAACCAGTCAGAGTCAGCAGAAGCGGAACAATGAGGAGTCCCAGGCGAACAGTGCGCGATTTTCTTATGTGCGGCGACATGAGCTAAGGATAGTGGGCGGGCGAGAAGTTCTGTGCGGGTGGGAGTAGCCTTCGTCAGGTGGTTCGTGTCACAGGAAATTTCGGAGGCCCAGCGCCCTTATCTGAGGTCGTTCGCTCTGCCCTCTCTGCTGCCTTTGAAGCCGGTTGGGCAGATCCAAAGAAGCTATCCCAGGCCGCAACACGATCTCGCATCTTGGAATCTCACGCCCTTGAATCCATAGCTACCGGTCTTGAATTGGCAGTCGATGAGATTGAAATCGTCGGTGAAGAAGAGTTAGCGACCTATCTTGCGATCTCTGGTTTTCTCACGCCAGAAAGTGAGCTCGCAGTTGGTTCTATCGACCGCGGGAAGGTCCGCGCACTGACGCGAAATCACCAGCACCATCGTGTCATTCCTGTAGATCCACAAGGCAGATTAATTCCCCAGAGTTTTTCGCGAGGAAGCGTTCTGTCGCTGCAGGTTGCAAATGGTGAAACCGGAATACGCCAAAACTTGGAAACCCTTTCCGCAAGTGCCGAGATAGTCGTGATGGATGCAACCACATCAGGTCCACGAATTTCTCTTGGTCAACGTTGGGATGCCGCCATATTCTCGTCCCAATCCTGGGGTGGTCCGGCTGGCATTGCGGTGATTGCCATCCGTAATGCCCAACGATGGCGTTACCCGTTGCCTCATATCGCGCCGATTAGAACTCCCGGTGGTTACTCACTTCCATTGCTTCTCGCTGCATCAGTTGCCCTTGAAAATTTCTCCGAAGATCGCGCGCATGTACGCGAGATCAATCAACGCTTTCGTCTGGCAATTGTTCAGGCCATCCCGGGCACAATCTGCGTCGGTGACGTAAATGATTCTCTGCCGCACCTTTTAACAGTGATAATCCCAAACACAATTAGTGAAATGGTTGTACGCGATCTAGATGCGATGGGAATCACCGTTGAAGCGGGTTCTGCCTGCTCCCCCATCGATTTAACGCCGAGCCATGTCCTTGCTGCCATGGGTCTGCCCACCGAAGGCGCGATCCGCATAAGGTTTCGTGACAACCACACTCACGATGAAATAGATGAATTAGTGAAATCTCTAGTGAAGGTGTGCAGCGACCTCTAGTCGCGCATCTGCTCCATAAGCTCCTTCAAAACGATCTAGAAATTCAGTCGGTGTAAAGGTGTACTCCTGTGTACCCATCGTTTCGATTACGTAGGTGGCAAGCATTGAACCTATCTGTGCGCACCGTTCATGGGAAAGGCCCCAGGCAAGACCTGCAACAAAACCGCTACGGAAAGAATCACCCACTCCGGTGGGATCAACTTTCGCGCGCTCTTGTGGACATGTGACAGTCACTGTTGGACTGGTACGGCTCTCCACACGTGAACCTTCCGCGCCTAAAGTAACAACGCGATATTTCACGCGATCAAGAATCTCGTCATCACTCCACCCTGTTTTTTGAATAGCAAGTGCCAGCTCGTATTCGTTCATGAAGAGATAGGTAGCTCCATCAATAAGGGCTCTGATCTCTTCTCCGGAAAGTCGGGCCATCTGCTGCGAAGGATCTGCCAGGATCGGAATACCTTTTGATCGCGCTACTTCTGTATGGCGAAGCATCGCCGAGGGGTCATCGGGTGAGATCACAAGAAGATCCAGAGTTCCCTCTTTATCAATAATGGGTTGGAGTTCAATGTCACGAGCCTCCGACATTGCCCCAGGGAAGAAAGATGCAAATTGATTATGTTCAGAATCCGTTGTGACGGTAAAAAGGGCAGTGAATTGCGTTGTTGAAACAAGTGCGTGTGAGGTATCAACGCCGTGCCGTGTTAACCACGCGTTGTAATCTGGCCAATCTTTGCCAACAGCTGCGATTAGTACTGGCTTATGGCCGAGAACTCCGAGACCAAAGCAAATATTTGCTGCACAACCGCCGCGTCGGACTTCAAGTCCATCGACAAGGAATGAGAGAGAGATTTTTTCTAGTGAACCTACTACGACTGAGTCAGAAAATTTCCCCGGAAAAGTCATGATGTGATCACGGCCGACTGACCCAGCAACGCCTATCTTCATAGGGCGAGAATCTACAAGCAAAACCCAGCTTTAGTTGAAGGAATCACCGCAAGCACATGAGCCTTGTGCATTTGGATTATCGATCGTGAAGCCCTGCTTTTCGATCGTATCTACAAAATCAATTGTCGCGCCCATCAAGTAAGGGTCGCTCAGCTTTCCGGTAATTACTTTCACATCACCGAACATACGGACAACATCGCCCTCTAATTCACGGTTATCAAAGAAGAGTTGATATCTCAATCCAGAGCAACCGCCAGGCTGAACCTCAACGCGGAGATAGAGATCATCTGCACCTTCTTGAGCGAGGAGCGCAGCTACCTTCGCAGCTGCTCCATCGGTAAGTGCAATGCTTGTCGTTGTCGATGTCGATACTGATGCGTCCTGAGTTGTCATGGCTATAGCCTACTAGCGTCACTTCACATTTGCGACTTTTATAGGCGAGAATAGGCATATGTCAACGAGCAACGTGACCAACCTCCTGCTTTTGGGATCTCAATCAGACCCACTCTCCGAGCGAGGCGTCACATGCGCCGGCGAAGTTCCAGATGCGAGTGATCCTGAACTGGTGTCACGGGCTCGAGTCGCCAGGGCAGCCCTTGGTGATCGGGCGATCATTCTTGGCCACCACTATCAGCGCGATGAAGTAATTAATTTTGCAGATATCACCGGTGATTCATTTAAGTTAGCTCAAGCGGCGCAACAACAAGAAAAAGCCGAATTCGTAATTTTCTGCGGAGTGCACTTCATGGCAGAAAGTGCTGACATCCTCACCAGCGATAAGCAGCAAGTTATTTTGCCTGATCTTGCGGCGGGTTGCTCCATGGCGGATATGGCGACAGCATCACAAGTGGATGCGTGTTGGAGAACGCTTACTGATCTCGGAATCGCATCCCAGACAATCCCAGTGACATATATGAATTCTTCTGCCGCTATTAAATCCTTTACTGGAGAAAATGGCGGGACCATCTGTACGTCATCAAATGCGAAGGCAGCAATGGAGTGGGCATTTACACAAGGTTCTAAAATACTCTTCTTGCCCGACCAACATTTAGGTAGAAATACCGCTGTACAAAGTCTGGGTCTCGCACTCGAGGATTGCGTGCTCTGGAATCCATGGAAAGAGATGGGTGGTCTGACAGCCGCGGAATTAGAGAGTGCCAAGGTGATTCTGTGGCGTGGACATTGCTCGGTCCATGGGCGTTTTTCAAAAGAGTCAATCGATGATGTCAGATCCAGAATTCCAGAAGTGAAAATTCTGGTCCACCCCGAGTGCACGCATGAAGTGGTCACCAACGCAGATGTAGTGGGCAGCACCGAATTCATTATTAGGACAATTGAAAACGCACCACGTGGAAGCGCCTGGGCGATTGGCACTGAATTCAACCTCGTATCCCGCTTGGCCAAGGCTCATCCCGATAAAAATATTGTCTACTTAGATAAAACACTCTGCTACTGCTCAACCATGAATCGGATCGACCTTCCCCACCTGGTGTGGGTGATGGAGTCTCTCGTTGCAGGACATGTGGTCAATCAGATCAAAGTGGATGCCCGAGTCAAGCAATTCTCTCAACTAGCACTTGAACGAATGCTGGCTCTATAGTCCGCTCATGACCAAGGAATCACTGCCACAGAAAAAAGGAAAACCTACGCCCAAGCGCAAGGATGCCGAATCGGCGCGCAAGGTTTCTACTCTTGCTCCGGCTCATTCAAAGGAAGAGAAGGCGCGCCAAAAGGCAGCAACTCGCGCAGCACGACTTGCACAACGTGCGGCATACCTTCGTGGTGATGAGAATGCTCTACCTCTAAGAGATCGCGGACCCGTACGCAGGTTCGTAAGAAATTATGTAGATTCGCGTCGCTCCATCGGCGAATTCTTCTTACCGATAATCGCCATAGTTCTTGTAGTTGCTTTGGTGCCGCACCCAGCAGCTGCGGTAGTCGGCGTTGTCTTGATGTACACCGTACTCTTCGCATCTGTCATTGATGGAATTCTCCTCAGTCGAAAAATCAAACGCGAAGTCATTGCTCGTTTTCCCTCTGAATCTTTCAAGGGTCTAGGAATGTATGGTTGGCTTCGTTCCACACAGATGCGCCGCATGCGCGCGCCAAAACCCGGCGTGGCAGCTGGTGAAAAGATCTAACCACCCGCTAGGGTGCGCCTAACAACTTAATAAACGTTCTTTTGTAGGGGAAGTTCGGTGAAAATCCGACGCTGACCCGCAACCGTAAGAGCTCAGACTCGAAGTCGGATTACCTACCTAAGAATGAAGACCAACACCCGCCGAGGTTTGCGGGGCGTAGTCCCTTAGTTAAGCGTTTCTACGCATTGCTCTGAGCTACCCCTGTGAGACTCTCACTATTTAAGGAGCTCCAGATTGAATAAGAAATCATCACTATTTATAGTGGTCACCGCGCTACTTCTCTCTCTCACAACTCCAGCACAGGCAGCTGATACTGGCTACCGATATTGGGGATACTTCCAAGCCGCACCTAAAGCAACAGCCTGGACATCTGCAATGACAGGACCAACGGTCGATGTTGCAGATGGCGCAGTTGAAGGGTGGGCATTTACCTTTTCCGGAGGCGCAGTTCCAGATGCGTCATCACCATCGGTTGCCCCAGATTTTCAAGCACTCTGCGGGAAAACCCGCCCAGTATCAGGAAAAAAGCGCATCGGAATTATCATCGATTTTGGTCCGAGCTATTTAGCGCCATCCGGTGAGAAGACTTTGAAAACAGTAAAGCGCTGCATTGTGATCGATAAGAAGGCACAAGGCATCGATGTTCTTGGACGGGTCGTCAGAGTTCGTGCTGACAAATCCGGTTTGATCTGCGGTCTAGCAGGCTATCCCCGCAAAGAGTGCGGTGTAGAAATACCAATGCCGGCAGAACTGACAGCGAAGAAATAATCTGCTTATGACAAAGACATTCCACCCACTCACCTGGTGGGTCGGTGCCGTGGCGCTAGCTTTCGCAGTGCTGCTTTCCGAAAACACAATCATTAATCTTCTGGTTGTGGGTGGAGTGTCTTCTGTTGTCTATCTCGTTAACAAAAATTCGGTAGAGCGCACCCCTTGGTCGGGTGGCCTCTGGTTTGCCATGAAAATTGCCCTCGTTATCGTTGCGATACGAACATTTATTGGCGTGGCCATCGGAGTCCCTGTCCCCGGAACGACTCTCTTTGAACTTCCCATTCTCTACCTGCCAGATTGGATGGCCGGGATCAGAGTCGGTGGAGCAATCACCCAGGAACGATTGTTCTTTGCAGTCTCTGAAGGAATCCACATTGCAACACTGATTTGTATATTTGCTGCAGCAACTTCTCTCACGTCCCCCCATAGGCTTTTGAGACAGATGCCGATTTTTATCTACGAATTTGGCGTAGCGCTTGTGATCACTACATCTGTCTTACCTCAACTCGTTGCAAGCGCTTCCAGAATTAAAACCGCACAACGCATGCGTGGGATTACGCGCAGAGGCTGGTCAGGAGTTGCACTGGCTCTCTTGGAGGAATCTCTCGCCCGTTCTCTTGATCTAGCCGCGGCTATGGATTCCAGAGGTTATGGATTTTCACGAAAGCGATCGCGATACAAGCGCGAAGCTTTTAGCGCACGTGATCTCACACTGATCGGCTCCGCCGTCATTCTTATTCCCGCATCACTGGCGGTCTTCTCATGATTTCATTCAATAACGTCTCCCTCATCTATCCGAACTCAGTAAAGACCATCTTTGAAAACCTCTCCTTCACTATCGATGAAGGTGAAATGGTTTTAGTAATTGGCGCAACAGGTTCTGGAAAGTCATCACTGCTGCGACTCATTAACGGCCTAGTTCCTCACCATACGGGAGGTATTTTGGCTGGAGACATTACGGTCAATGGTTTATCAACTACGACAACGAAGCCAGGAGGATTGGCTCATCTGATCGGCATAGTAGGTCAGAATCCAGCCCACGGATTTGTCACAGATACCGTGGAAGATGAACTCGTCTTCGGAATGGAAGCGTTGAATTTCGCCCCTGATGTCATGCGCAAGCGGGTTGAAGAAATACTTGATCTTCTCTCGCTCACTCACCTACGTAGTCGTTCGATTTCAACGCTTAGTGGTGGCGAGCAACAGCGCGTTGCCATTGGTAGCGCCTTAGTAATGCACCCGAAAGTTTTGGTTTTAGACGAACCTACATCTGCCCTCGATCCGATAGCCGCAGAAGAGGTTCTCTCTATTCTGCACCGACTCGTTCATGACCTTGGCCTCACAGTTGTCATTTCAGAACATAGATTAGAGAGAGTGATTGGATTCGCAGATCGCATAATTGCGATCTCATCCGATGGAAGTGCGGTGATCGATATACCCGAGCAAATTCTTAAAGATTCTCCTATTGCACCGCCTATTGTGCATCTTGCTCGAGCCCTTAACCTAGATTCAGTCGGTACCAGTGTTCGGGAAGTTCGTCGCATGACGACCCACTTACGGGATTTCACTCCGCTTGAAAATATAGATCGAAAATTCAACGAGAAAGTCGTCGTAGAGGTAACAAAAGTTTCGCATTCATATGGTGGCAAAATTGCACTTCGGAACATCTCGCTCGACTTCCGTGCTGGTGAAATTACTGCAGTCATGGGGCGTAATGGCGCGGGCAAAAGCACTCTCTTTAAATCCATCGTCGGTTACCACTCACCTAGTTCTGGAATCGTGCGCGTGCTGGGAGAAGATCCGGTAAAGCTACAAGGCCGCACCCGCCTCTCTCGCATCGGATATATCCCTCAAGAGCCGAGCGACCTGCTGATTCATACCAGTGTCGCCAAAGAGTGCAGCGCCAGCGATCGAGATAATGGCCTACCCGAAGGCGCAACGATGGAATTTCTTTCACGGTTACTTCCGACGGTGAGTCCCGATTCTCATCCACGAGATTTATCTGAAGGTCAGCGTCTTTCACTCGTTCTCGCAATTATTCTCTGCAGCGCCCCAGATATCTTGATCATGGATGAACCCACACGGGGACTTGATTACCAAGCAAAAACTATTCTTGTGGACACCCTTACCTCCTACGCAAGAAACCTCGGCAAGTGCGTGCTGATTGCCACTCACGATGTTGAGCTAGTGGCAGAAGCTGCTGATCGAGTTGTCTTTATCGCCGACGGTGATGTCGTAGCAGATGGCCACACTATTGATGTTCTCCTCTCCTCACCTGCCTTTGCACCACAAGTAGCCAAAGTAATGTCGCCAGCCCCATGGCTCACCGTGAAGCAAGCGTTAAAGGGAGTCTCAAATGTAACGGGCAAGGACTCCGTGCAATGAAGAGAACTGCCGATGTTTATCGTCTCTCACTGCAATCCATAATCGTATTAACTCTAACGTCGGCCATTGCCCTGCTTGGCTTTATCTGGCCATTTTTCTACACCGGAAATCTTCATTGGATCTTCGCGGTAGCAATCGCTGCATCAGCATTTCTCCTCATTTCAGAAATTGGGATCGGTTCGATTGATGCAAAGTCAATTGCTTTACTTGGCGTCATGAGTGCATTCATTACTTTGTTGCGACCATTAGGTGCAGGCGCTGCAGGACTTGAACCAATTTGGTTTGCTCTCATTGTTGCGGCGCGGGTGTTTGGTGCCTCGTGGGGATTTTTACTCGGAGTCACCTCGATGACATCCTCAGCGCTGATTACAGGAGGCGTTGGCCCTTGGTTGCCTTATCAAATCTTTGCTGCAGGGTGGATCGGACTACTTGCTGGTTTACTTCCTCAGAAAATTGGGAGACGAGAAATTCGCGGAATATCAGAGAAGGCGATGCTTATCGTGATGGGAATCTTTGCCTCATTTGTATTCGGATTACTTATGGATCTACAGTTCTGGCCCTGGGTCCTAGGTCGAAGTACAGAATTGTCATACATTCCTGGTGGTCCCTTAAGTGAAAATATGTCGCGCTTCATTACTTTCCACTTTGCATCTTCTATGGCATGGGATGTGCCCCGAGCAATTCTCACATCAGTATTAATAGCAGTGACCGCTACGCCTTTTCTCCACGCCTTGCGTCGCTCTCACTTCAGAGCCGCATTCGTCTCCCCTATCGAATTCAAAGCGAATAGAATTTAGGGCAAACGCAGAAGGTTGAAATCAGTTATCACGCACTCGTGATGGCACAAACGGCAAATCAATGATCGTTGCAACGCTTTTTCGTCCTCGGATATCTATAGCGACTTCGTCTCCGATTGAATAAGATGAATCCACCAACGCAAGAGCAATGCCCACTCGCAGGGTTGGAGAGAAAGTTCCGCTGGTAACAGCACCAATAGTTGTTCCGGTTGCATCAGTCACGATCATCTCTGGTCGCGGAATTCCTCTGTCATTAGATCGCAGAGCACGTAGGCGTCGTGTGGGACCGACGCTTCTCTCTGCAGTGAGGGCATCACTTCCCTGGAAAGGACCCTTTTTCCACCCGATCGCCCACGTCGCACTTGCTTGTACTGGTGAGATCGCAAGAGAAAGTTCATGGCCATGTAGTGGATAGCCCATCTCTGTTCTTAACGTGTCTCGCGCTCCAAGGCCGCACACTAAACCTTCAGCTTTGAG
>CANLHC010000001.1 GCA_947490625.1 Candidatus Nanopelagicaceae bacterium | reverse complement strand
GCAAAGTCCATCTCGGCCACAGGCAGAGGAATCACATCAGAGGGAAATCCTCTCCACTTCTCGCTGCGATGAGTTGCGAGCTCTTCCAGCGTAAGGAATTCGAGATGGCTATCGCTCATGGATTGAAGTATTCCACTTGAAACCGTCGCTGAGTAGGCGATCGGTGTTATAAAGGGAAGGCAACTCCTGTGCTTGAGTGACAGTCATAGCCGTTGGGATTCTTTGCCAGATATTTCTGGTGATACTCCTCGGCTAAGAAATACTCGAACCCCTCAGAGCTCTGGATATCGGTGACAATGGCCCCTAATCCGGCGCGTGCGAGCGCACCTTGATAGAGATCCTTCGATGCCAATGCCCGCTGATGGTGCTCGGCCGAAGATGTGTAGATGGCGCTTCGATATTGAGTGCCAATATCTCCGCCTTGCGCATTTAATGATGTTGGATCGTGCATTACCCAGAATTCTTGAAGAAGGCGATCATATGAAATGAGCGTGGGATCAAAGGTGACTGCAACCATTTCAGCGTGACCAGTTCTACCGGTGCAGACTTCTTCATAGCTTGGATTCGGGCGTTGGCCACCCATATATCCGACGGAGGTGTTACTTACTCCTTCGAGATTCCAGAATCGGCGCTCAGCTCCCCAGAAACAGCCTGTTGCAAAGTATGCGATCTCACTGGTGTGCTTCATTGGAAGAGTCTTTCATGATTGCGACCAACTTTCTTCACGTAAACTAGAGCTACCTTGCGCCCCCGTAGCTCAGGGGATAGAGCACCGCCCTCCGGAGGCGGGTGCACAGGTTCGAATCCTGTCGGGGGCACAACAGTTCTCAGCGCGTGTCGGCGCGATCTTTATCACCCAGATGTGAGGAATCTTTTCGCGTTCGTCCTTGTTTAAGAGAGTAAGTCACGAGAGAATTGGGCTTTGCGAGAGGTGAATTCACTTCACGCTCACTTCCTCTAGCTTAAGGAGCGATCATGGATTGGCGTCATCAGTCTGCCTGTCGCGACGAAGACCCAGAACTCTTCTTTCCTGTGGGAAATACAGGGCCTGCGATCACTCAGATCGAAGAGGCGAAGAAGGTCTGCAATCGCTGCATGGTCAAGGACCCTTGCTTGGCATGGGCTCTTGAGAGCGGACAAGATGCCGGTGTGTGGGGCGGACTCTCTGAAGATGAACGTCGTGCACTCAAGCGTCGTGCCGCACGTAATCGCGCTCGCATTTCAGATCCACAAAGCTAATTCTTTTTTACTTACATCCTTTAGATTGGGAATGTAAGCCTTGCTGTGGTCTTATCCCCTGTTGATTCAAGGATGAGTTCACCTTTGAGTTCATTCTCAGTTAAAGTGCGCACAATTTGAAGGCCAAGATTCGAAGAGGTTGCCAGATCAAAACCTGATGGCAGACCAACTCCATCATCGATAATCGAAATCTGAGCCGAATTAGCGGTGCGTTCTAAGGAGATTTCTAGCGAACTGCCACCTTTTTCCAATCCGTGTTCAAGGGCATTATGAATTAACTCAGTGACGACCAGCGATAACGGTGTAGCAATTGTTGGGTCGAGTGATCCGAGAACTCCTGTTCGAGTAATTACTAATTCATTCATCCTAGAACTCAAATCTAGCGAGTGAGTTACTAGTCGATCAAGGACATCGTCAAAGGCTACGGATGAGTCACTGCCCGAAGAGAGAGTTTCATGCACCAGAGCAATCGAAGCGATGCGGCGAACGGCTTCATTAAGTGCAGCGCTGGATGCAGGATCGTCAATGCGGCGAGCTTGCAGGCGAAGCAGGGCAGAGACAGTTTGAAGATTGTTCTTCACCCGATGGTGAATCTCTCTAATGGTGGCATCTTTAGTTACTAGCTCACGTTCACGACGACGTAGTTCTGTCACGTTCTGCAACAGGATCAGCGCACCGACTCGATCCTCACCTTGAGATACAGGAAGTACCAAGAGATCAATTGTTCCTCCGGCATTTTCCATCTCTACTCGACGTATCGCTTTTCCGGACAGTTGTACACGTAAACCTTCTTCGTGAGCGAGGTTTTGTGGAGTTGTGATTCGTTGGGCAACATCGTGCAGCGTTTCACCTTCGAGTGCGTTGTTCCATCCCATGCGGCCAAATGCTGAACGAGCATTAGGGCTGGCATAGGTAATCGCACCATTGATGTCTAAACGCAAGAGGCCATCGCCTACACGCGGTGGTGGATCAAAGAGCGAGCTAGCATTTTCGTAAGGAAACTTTCCTTCAGCAACCATTCGATAGAGCTGATGTGCAATTTCACGATAGTTAAGTTCAAGACGCGAAGGCTGACGCATAAGTTCTGAATCTCGATGGCGAGAGATAACAGCAATCACTTCCTGTTCATAAATGACCGGCGTAGTTTCTTCTTTGACCATGTGGTCACCTAAACGTTCTGGGACTGTGTCGCGAATAATCTCAGCGCTAGAGAGAGCGCGATCAATATGTGGCCGATCCCCCCATTGAATTTCTTCTCCTAGGACATCATTTGAAAATACGGTTGCCGCTGTCATCGGGCGTATATGTGCAACGGCAACATAGCCGGTTGGCCAGCTCTTCATATCTTTTCGTAGCGGCACCCACAGGATGAGATCTGCGAAGGAGAGATCAGAGAGAAGTTGCCAATCTGCGACTAACTCTCGCAGTCGATAAATTTGCTCTGAGGTGAGTGGGCTTCTTCCCCGAATGAATTCTTCTAGTGCGGGCATTTAAGAACTCCAAGACGGGAGCAGGTTTTCAACTTCCTGTATTGCATACCAGGTGAGGTCTTCACCATCGGGTGAGACAAGAAAGATGCATGCTGCCCACTCTCGATTAATCTCTTCCGAGACTTTGATGCTATCTGCGCCTTCTTCAACAATTACATGGGCAGGAACATCTCCTGCAAGGACAAAACCAAATCCCTCGTCGCGCAGATCTAGGGACTCTTCGGCTGCGAGCATCGTCAGGATAAATTCGCGCTCTTCTTCATCGAGCTCACTGTGAGTTGCAACGAATTCAGCTGTTGCCGCAAAGAGAATTTCGATTTTTAGTGATTCTCCAGAAATAAGTGCGCTTACTTCTTCAAAGGTAAGGCCGACATAAGCGCGCATAGGAAAAGGGTACAAGGTCTAAGCGGTCAGTGCAGCCGCCAATTCAAGGTACTTCTTTCGAAGTAAACCGCGGGGATTACTCTCCACCAATATCGATCTATCCTGCTCTGCCGCGTTTGCACCCCGAGTATCAAGAGGAAGTACGCGAATGGCATGGGGATGGCTGGGTGCAACAAGTAATAGAAACTTTTCTTCTTGGGCGTCGCCGCGCTTTCCAGGGACCCTATGGTTGAGAATAAATGTTTTACGAGCCCGCAGTGATTGTTTACTCATCAAAGCTTGGAATTGCTGGAGAGAGTGAGTACTCATCAGACGAGGTGAAGCAATAATCCATAAATCATCAACATTTTCAAAGATCCAATGAGAAAAAGTGTTCTGCCATCTTCGCTCTGTTACCGCCTCAACTGCCTTCGGTATTAAGCCACAATCGATGATCACGAAGTCGGTGCGCGAGCAGGCATCGATAAGGGTCTCAGCCATGGCCGCTGCATTCTCGCTTGTCAGTTCGAATACTTCTAGCAATGGGCTGACGCGGTTGGGTTCTGATCCGTTGAGATTTCGTTCTCCCAAAAGAATTGCAACTGCGGGAAGTTGGTGATGGGCATCAATAAGGAGAACTTTCTTACCCAACAGATTAAGTTCAATCGCACAATTAATCGCAGTTGTCGTCGCCCCGTCACCATGGTTTGCGCTAGCAATGGCGATCACGCGCGAGCGTCGTGAAGCTGAGCTACTTAATCCCTGTTGGCGAAGAGGCACTCTCCCCTGCGTCAGGATGCGCGCCATCAATAGTGCGGCATCATGAGTTCTCGCTATGAGATCTCCATCTAGCTCGTCTTTGTCGATTCCAGCAAAGCCGACAGCTCTTTCGATAAGGGTTGAGATTGATGAGAGAAATTCAGGATTCACACCTTGGATATCACTTGAGTAAATAAGTAGTGGCTTAATCTCAACGGGGATTTCAAGATACCGAGCAAGCAGTTCCCTATCGATAGCGCGAAAGAGAACGTTCCACCCCTGTGAGTGCAAGGTTCGCGCAACGAAGCTTTCGAATTCAGGGTCACCGATTGCCGTAACAACATGCAAATCAGCCATGTGATGCGACCACGACTAAACGCCCATGTGATGTTCCCGCAAGAATTTTTGCAACCTGCGAACTATCCACTGAGACGGTAATCGCAAGGCCAGAGCCAAAATTTGATCCTTTACGGTCAATCGACTCTAGAAAAATTCCAGTGAGCAAGAGTGTGGGAGTACTTAAGCTCTGGCTATCGACGGCATCTGGTACCCAATAGAGAGAAATTGGCTCGCCCACTTCAATCATTGCTGGAATATCTGATGGAAGGATATTCAACGGAACTTGTTCTGTGTCGAATTGTGCCGACTCTTGGGTCAGAGCGCTTTTTGCAAGAAATTGACCTGCCCCAATTAGTTGCGTACTGACCATTCCAATGGGCGGTGCATTTTCTTCAAAGTACAGATCAGCATTTTCGATAAGGGAAGCATCGAAAAGAACTAAATCTTCAGAAGTGACGAGTGAACCTGGAGTAATGGGGTTGCGAGCTGCCCAATAGTGCGAAGACTGATCAGCCAGGGCAGCGAAGGCAAATGAAGAGAGTAGGGCTGCGATAAAGAGGACGCCGGCAACTATCACTCGGGGAGAGCGGAGAGAGAGTGAGGTTGTTAATGCAGGATGTTTTGAAATCATAGGTGGAGCAAAGAGCAACCAGAGAGTTTCGCCTCACACTTGTGCACAGTCACCTTTAAGGATGAGTGAACTTCATCTTCTGGGTTGATTCATGCTCTTGCCAGCCAATAGATGGTTGCTGCTATGACAATTCATAGCAGCCCTTCCTTCACACTCGTATCCAGCAACGAAGATCAGGCAATGTGGAGCCATCCCATCCTGGATCTCTATCCGCAATCTCATCTCAAACCAGCTCTTGAACCGCGACCGGTTCAAAAGGCAAAGCTCTATCTAGTTCCTTCGCAGTGCGATAAAAACTACGGTGGAGAAGATTGTGATGGAGAAGATTGCCCCATTCCAACTTCGGCAAGCGAGCTACCTGAACTGCACGCCTGGACAATGACATTTGCAGTAGCACTGCTTGAGATCTGGGCTGGTCGTAGACAGCCTGCTCAATTAATGGCGCGTTGCCACAGAGTGATTTACAACGAATTAATTCGAAAGACTGGATCTCAGAAAGAAATTGGAAGAATTCGTACGATTTATCAGAGCCAACCTCTAGACGGGATTTGCGAGTCCACGATCACCGTACGATTTGGTGAAAGATTGCGAGCAATCACAATTCGATTTGAGGGCGTCGATGGGCGCTGGCTCTGTACCGAGTTAGACCTTATCTAGCGAGAAATTAAGCGGCGCCGTGACAGCGCTTGTACTTCTTGCCAGAGCCACAAGGACATGGTGCGTTACGAGTAACTTCATTTTTCGTAACTGCCCCCGAACCATCAGATGCGGTGTATGAGAGTGCGCTTACCTCTGCAGGTTTAGCATCGAGTGAAGGAGCTGAGACTTTCTTTCCCTCTTCCACGTTGACCTGCACGTTAAAGACAAGACTTGCTAGCTCTTCTTTTATCGCATCCATCATCGCAGAGAAGAGTTCATAGCCTTCTCGCTGATATTCAACAAGTGGATCACGTTGTGCCATAGCACGAAGCCCGATTCCCTCTTGCAAATAATCCATCTCATAAAGGTGCTCGCGCCATTTGCGATCTAAGACTGAGAGGAGAACTTTGCGCTCGAGTTCACGCATCACTTCGACGCCAAGTTCTTCTTCACGCTTTTTATATGCGCTCTCTGCATCTTCCAGGATTCGCGCTGTAAGGAACTCGCTATCGAGCCCATCAACGGTTCCTACTTCTTTGATCAGGCCTTCAACGGTAAGTGAGATTGGATAAACAAGTTTGAGTGCAATCCATAACTTCGCCAAATCCCAATCTTCGGGGTATCCCTCGGCTGTCTCTGCTGCAACATATGCCTGGATGGTATCTGCCAAGAACTGACCCACCTGAGATGAAATGTCTTCACCTTCTAGGACTAAGCGTCGCTCTCCGTAGATGACAGTACGTTGGCGATTCATTACATCGTCATACTTGAGAACATTCTTGCGAATCTCAAAGTTCTGCGCTTCTACCTGTGTCTGGGCTGATTTAATCGCATTGCTCACCATCTTGGATTCGATAGGTGCATCCTCTGGCAAGCCTGCAGCAGAGAGGAAACGCTCTACAAGAGCAGAGTTAAAGCGGCGCATCAAATCATCTTGTAGAGAAAGGTAGAAACGAGACTCTCCGGGATCGCCTTGACGTCCGGAACGTCCACGCAACTGGTTATCGATACGACGTGATTCGTGACGCTCAGTTCCAAGAACATAGAGACCGCCCAGTGCGACTACTTCGTCATGGCCTGTTGCAACAGCTGCCTTCTGTTTTGCAAGTTCGATTGGCCACGCTGATTCATACTCAGCAGCGTTGTCGACAGGTGAGATTCCGCGTCGCTGCAATTCAAAATCTGCCATAAATTCTGGGTTTCCACCCAACATAATGTCAGTTCCACGTCCAGCCATATTGGTAGCTACAGTTACCGCGCCTTTAACGCCAGCGCCAGCAATGATGAGAGCTTCGCGCTCGTGATGTTTAGCGTTAAGAACCTCGTGAGGAATACCGTTCTTCTTGAGAACTGCAGAGAGTTCTTCAGATTTTTCGACGCTGACGGTACCAACTAAAACCGGTTGGCCCTTGCGATGGCGCTCCACAATATCTTGAGCGACTGCTACGAATTTTCCTGCCTCTGATTTATAGACAAGGTCTGCAGCATCCACTCTGAGCATCGGACGGTTTGTTGGAATTGGAACGACGCCTAACTTATAGATCTGGTGGAATTCTGAGGCTTCAGTCATCGCAGTACCGGTCATACCTGAAATCTTTGAGTAGAGACGGAAGTAGTTCTGCAACGTGATTGTGGCCAAGGTTTGGTTTTCATCCTGGATCTCAATTCGCTCTTTCGCCTCAAGAGCTTGGTGCAAACCTTCACTATATCTACGACCAGAGAGCATGCGGCCTGTGTGCTCATCAACGATAAGAAGCTCGCCGTTCATTACAACATAATCTTTATCGCGCTTGAAGAGCTCCTTCGCACGGACAGAGTTATTGAGGTAGCCAATCAGTGGAGTATTTGCCGCCTCATAGAGGTTTTCGATTCCCAGTAGCTGTTCAACCTTTGTGACACCTAATTCAAGGATCGCAACTGTCTTCTTCTTCTCGTCAACCTCATAGTGTGTATTTCGAGTCAGTTGATTACAAATATTTGCAAATTCGACATACCACTTAGTGGCTTTATCAGCCGGACCACTAATGATGAGTGGGGTACGTGCTTCATCGATCAGGATTGAGTCGACTTCATCGACAACAGCAAAGAAGTGCTCGCGTTGCACGCACTCTTCTAGGCTCCATGCCATGTTATCGCGCAGATAATCAAAGCCAAATTCATTATTTGTTCCATAAGTGATGTCGCAGTTATATGCAGCGCGGCGCTCTGAAGGCGACATGCTGTTGACGATGACACCAACGGTTAATCCAAGGAAGCGATGAATGCGTCCCATCCACTCGCTATCGCGCTCTGCCAGATAATCATTTGTCGTGACAACGTGAACACCTTTGCCCGCTAGAGCATTGAGATAAGAAGGAAGGGTCGCTACAAGAGTTTTACCTTCACCTGTGCGCATTTCAGCGATGTTTCCCATGTGAAGGGCGGCGCCACCCATAAGCTGAACATCGTAATGGCGTTGACCAAGGGTACGTTTTGCTGCCTCACGCACAACTGCAAAAGCTTCAGGAAGAAGGTCATCAAGGTCTTCATCTTTTTCAAGGCGTGATCGAAACTCTGCTGTCTTTGCACGGAGCGCTTCATCGCTGAGAGGCACGATAGATGGCTCAAAGGTATTTACTTCAGCTGCAATTTTTGAGAGTTGGCGGAGAATCTTTCCTTCTCCGGCGCGCATAAAACGATCAACTATTGATGACATCAAAAACCTTTCAAAGAATACGTACTCTGTTGAGCCCGGTTACTTTAAATACTGATGCAAGGGGGACCCCTGGTTCACTGGGTATATCGTAGAGGTTTTGCCACGCAGGCAGTAATTGCGCCTATGACGCAGAAACCCCCTGCATGCAGGGCCCTTCCCGCCTCTCTCAGGGTCGCTCCGGTGGTAACGACATCGTCGACAATTATTACAGGGGTGTATGCCCCTGGCGCTCTTTCCATGCACTCAAGTGATTGGCTGAGATTTCTCTGCCGCTCCTTGGCATTGAGTGAGGATTGATCCTGAACTCGACGTGTATGGCGCAGTAGTGGAAGCGCGCGCACGTGTGGAATCTTTGATAACTCAAGTGTGTGCATCAGAATGAAATCTCTTCCACGTTTTCTAGTCGCCGACTTTCTTGAAGGCACAGGTACAAGGTCTGCAATACCTTGCTCTCCATACATGTATCCCAGGCTATGTGAAAGAGCCTGAATGATAAGTTGATCGGCATCTCGCAACCCTGACTCTTTTGAACTCAGAAGAACTCTTTGTGCAACGCTGGAGTATTCAACGGCCGAGTAGACAGGAAAAGAGTTCAATTCAGAAACTATCTGCATGCGATAAATGTGCGGATTCCACGATGCGCGACACTGTGAACAAATCTTTATTCCGATTTGTTTACAACCTAGGCAACGTGAGGGGAAAATTATTTCTGATAGTGAAGGCAGTGAAATCACTGAACTAAGTCTGGGTCACTACACCCAAGAATTGACTAAACATCTCTCCGATGTGGATTGACTGGAAGTGGGCGCGCCACAATCTGATTCCCTGCAATACGCGGAAGAGTTAAGACAAAATTTGCACCATCGCCTAGTGCCCCCCAAGCATCAAGCTCACCATTGTGAAGTCGGGCATCTTCTAGCGCGATCGATAGACCAAGGCCAGTACCTCCGCGCGTTCGTGCTCGTGATGGATCAGCGCGCCAGAATCGGTCAAAGACGCGAGTAAGTGAAGCAGCCTCCATCCCCTCCCCATGATCTCTTACGCTTACTGCAACTTCAGTGGCAGTTTCAACACATTCAATCTCTATCGGTTTTCCATCCGAATGATCGAGCGCATTTGAGATCAGGTTTCGCATAATTCGCTCCACTCGCCGGAAGTCAGCACGAATATGGACCGGGTAATTGGGAGCCTCAAAAGTGATTTGTGAATCAGCCGCCTCTATATTCACACCAAGATCTGCGATACACCTACGAACTAAGGCAGTAAGCTCAAAATCGGTAGGTTCAAGAACAGCAACTTCTGCATCAAATCGACTCACCTCTAAAAGCTCCTGTAAAAGCTTTTCGAAGCGATCGATCTGCGCGATAAGCAGTTCTGCACTTCGAGCAATCACGGGATCAAATTCGTCTCGTTGGGCATAGATGACATCAGATGCCATCCGCAGGGTTGTTAAAGGCGTGCGAAGCTCATGAGAAACATCTGAAACAAAGCGTTGTTGCACCTTTGAAAGATTCTCAAGACGTCCAATCTGCCCTTCAAGAGATGCCGCCATGTCATTAAAGGCATTTCCTAATATCGCGATCTCGTCACTGTTTTTAACTCGTAGCCGCTGAGTGAAATCACCGTTTGTAAAAAGGCTTGCTACGCGAGCGGCTTCTCGAACTGGTCTCACCACTTGTCTCACAACTAGATAGGTAATTAATCCGATAAGTAGCAATAGAACAATTCCAGTTAAAAACAATGAATTCTGGACCAGATCTAGGGTTGCGCGTTGATTGGCTAGGGTAAAAACTAAATACATTTCGTACTGGCCAGATGTCGGGATTGTCAGGCGCTGACCGACAAAGAGGGAATCAATCGTTGTACCGTTACTGTAGGTCAGAGGGGCGAATTGATAGGCGAGTTCGGCAGAATCAGAAATCTCATCCCTTAAATTTAGAGGAATTGTTGAAGCCGATAGAGCATTTGTGGCGAAACTATAATCAGGCCTTAGTGAATTGCTTTGGACTTCGCTCTTATTAAACACTTTTATCAAAATAAGTTCACGGGAACTTTCGATCGCACCGAATGAAATTGATGTCGTAATAATCTCATCGACACTCTCTTTTACGACTTCATTTGGCTCTCCATTAACTAACAACAATTGGTAACGAGCGTTATAAAAAATAGATCGAGCATCAGAGAGAGAGGTTTCCAGGGTTACCTTCTCTATGCCATCTGAGAGTTGGGAGTAGAGGGCTGATCCCGTTAGCCATACAACACCTAGCGAGAGAAGTACTGTTGAGAGAATGACTTTTGCAGCCAAAGATTGAGCAAAAGGCGAACGTTGAAAGCCCATCAGGATTCTTCCGTGGCTCCAGCTTTATATCCGACCCCTCGCACCGTCGTTACTATCTTTGGGCTTTCCGGATCGTGTTCTACCTTCGAGCGAAGTCGCTGCACATGTACGTTTACTAAACGTGTATCTGTCGAATGACGATATCCCCACACTTCACTCAACAGGGAATCTCGTGTAAAAACTCTGCCCGGCTCTTTTGCAAGAGCTACAAGAAGATCAAATTCAAGGCGAGTAAGCGCAATACCTTTACTCCCCCGCTTGACCTCGTGCGCAGTCACATCAATGATCAAATCACCGATTGCGAGTAAACCTTTTTGATCAGCATTTGTTCGGCGCAACCGTGTACGTATACGGGCGATTAATTCTGTAGGATGTTTAAAAGGTTTCACCATGTAATCATCGGCTCCAGCCTCAAGTCCAGCGACAATATCTTGAGTGTCACCTTTAGCGCTGAGCATGACGATTGGAACCATCGACTCGGCACGAATTAACTTACATACTTCAACTCCATCTAGTCCTGGCAACATCACATCGAGGAGTACGAGATCAGGTGGATTGTTTCTAAACACATCCATGACTTCGTCCCCGCGACTGACGAGATCTACGTCGATGCCGGCACCTGTTAAAACGATGCCGAGCATCTCCGCAAGATCCTGGTCGTCATCGACGACCATGACTAAGGTCATTAGCTACCGTGCTCCCAAGAGTTCAAGTACATATCTTGAGCAGGAGTAAGAACATCAATACGACCACCCATACTGATGAGCTTGAGTGACGCAACTTCTTTATCAATGTATTCCGGAACCATGTGAACGCCAGCCTTAAGGTTCTTTGCTTCCTTAACGAGGTATTCAGCGGTAAGAGCCTGATCAGAGAATGACATATCCATTACTGAAGCTGGATGGCCTTCTGCCGCACCAAGGTTTACAAGGCGACCTTCTGCAAGAAGGAGAAGGCGACGCCCATCTGCAAGGACATATTCATCAGTCTGATGACGCATCTTTGCATTCTTCTTCTTTGAATTCTGCTCTAGCCAAGCGACATCGATTTCGATATCAAAGTGACCTGAGTTAGCCATGATGGCTCCATCCTTCATAACTGCGAAGTGTTCGTCACGAAGAACGTCACGGTTACCTGTAACTGTAATGAAGACATCACCGATTTTTGCAGCATCTAGCATCGGCAATACGCGGAAGCCTTGCATCATGGCATCGAGTGCCTTGGTTGGATCAATTTCGGTTACGACGACATCAGCGCCCATTCCTTTGGCACGCTCTGCTACGCCTTTACCGCAGTATCCAAATCCAGCAACAACAACTACTCGCCCTGCGAGCAAGAAGTTTGTGGCACGGAAGACGGCATCGAGTGTTGATTGACCTGTTCCATAACGATTATCAAACATATGCTTTGTATCTGTGTCGTTCACGGCGATCATTGGGAAAGTCAGCGCGCCATCTTTAGCCATCTGATTGAGGCGAATCACTCCAGTTGTGGTCTCTTCGCATCCTCCGGTAATTGTTGGAAGAAGCTCACGACGTGTGGTGTGTAAAGTGTTAACAAGGTCGCATCCATCATCAAAAACCTGGTGTGGTTCGATATCAAGAGCTGCATTGATATGTGAGTAGTAACCATCGCGATCAACTGCATTGCGAGCAAATACTGAAATACCGTATTCGTGCACAAGCGCAGCAGCGGTGTCATCCTGAGTTGACAGTGGATTTGATGCACAGAGTGCAATCTCTGCACCGCCCGCCTTGAGAACGCGCATCAAGTTAGCTGTTTCAGTGGTGACATGCATACATGCTGAAATGCGAACGCCAGCAAATGGCTGTGATTTTTCAAAACGCTCTCTGATCTGAGCTAGTACCGGCATGTTGCGCTCGGCCCATTCAATGCGTTTGCGACCTTCTGCTGCTAGGGATGCATCTGCAATGTCATGCTTGGGTGTTGTTTCTGTAGTAGTCATAACTATTCTCCTCTACACGGTAGGTGATTAAGTGCTTACCTAAGGCGTAGGGCTCTACTTGCTAGGTTGCTGTATGCCAAGATTACTGGCAAAGGTGGCTACTTGCCACCTATGAGAGCCAGTGCCTGCAGGCGAATTTTATCCATGAGGGTTTGCGTGGTCGCTTCAACGTTGAGCCGCAGTAGAGGTTCAGTGTTTGAGGCCCTTACGTTAAACCACCAATCAGCGCTTTCAACGGTGAGGCCATCAAGGTGATCTATGGTGATTCCACTCATAGGGGCAAAGTGAGATTCTATTGCCGACATAACAGTGACGGCATCATCAACAACAGAGTTAATCTCACCACTAGATACATAGCGATTGTAACTCTGCAGCAACTCACTCAACTTCTGCTTCGACTGAGATAGTGCAGCTAGTGCATGAAGAGCGGCCAACATTCCAGAATCTGCTCGCCAAAAATCTTTAAAGTAAAAATGGCCAGAGTGCTCTCCACCAAATACTGCACCCGTCTCCGCCATGAGTTTCTTAATGTAAGAGTGGCCCACACGAGATCTCACAGCAGTTCCGCCATTTTCTTCAATCACTTCTTTGACACTACGCGAAGAGATGAGGTTATAGATAATGCTCGCACCAGGGTTCTTAGCTAGCTCTCGATCTGCTATCAGAGCGGTCAAGGCTGAAGGGTTTACCAGTTCACCTTTTTCATCGACCAGGAAGCAACGATCTGCATCTCCATCAAAGGCTAAACCGATATCTGCTTTATTCTTCTTTACCGCAACAGCGAGATCCTTTAAATTCTTAGGATCGATCGGGTTAGCCTCGTGGTTCGGAAAAGTTCCATCAAGTTCAAAGTACATCTCTACAACTTCTGCATTAAGTCGCTTAAAGACGGCCGGCGCGGTGAACCCTGCCATGCCATTTCCTGCATCAATAACAACTTTTATCTGGCGCATCTCACTAAGATCGACAAGTGTGAAGAGATGGTCCACGTAGCTATCTAGTAGGTTCTGTTCTTTTTCGACACCGATTGCACCTAATCCAAGAGGTGAACCCTCATTAAGAAATTTCTCAATCGTTAAAAGGCCTGATTCGCGCCCAATAGGTCGCGCACCACTGAGACACAACTTGATTCCGTTGTATTCAGCTGGATTATGACTTGCGGTAAACATTGCACCAGGCATATTTAATTTACCTGATGCGAAATAAAGCATATCCGTGGACGCAAGGCCTATTCGGATGACATCTAAACCCTGTGAAGTGATACCTGCAGAAAAGGCTGTAGCGAAAATTGGAGATGACGGACGCATATCCTCACCAATAACGACAGTACCTGGCTCACGTTCTCCTTTGAGAAATCGTGCCAGCGCAACACCTGTAGCGAAACAAAAGTCAGGGGTAATCTCTTCATCTACAAGCCCGCGAATATCGTAGGCTTTAAAAATTGACATAAGCGTGTGTACTAATTCGGAACAGCGCGCAAATGGCCACGACGTGCACCAATGTGTGCAGAGTGATGAATGCGCTCAGTGAGATCTGCGCTACTTGCCGGAAGAGATGCGGCTGCTTCACGAACAGCATCTGCAATCGCCATGAGGTCATCTTCAGTTGGGCCCGATCCAGATTGAGAAATCTCTTCCTTAATAACGCTCCAGCCATTAGGAACCGTTAATTTACGGGCATGAAATTCGCAGAGGTCGTAAGCATGAGGCTCGGCAAAAGTTGCGAGGGTTCCAAGAACAGCAGTTGATTCTGAATAAATATAGGTCAGCGTCATAGTTGCCATTGCACGGCAGGTTGCACGAGAGCACCCTCTGCCTGATCTCTTCGCTGATGACATAGGTAAAGATTAGTCGAGTGAGGTAGCACTAAGGATTTAAGACACGAATATTTGGGCTGGGAAGTAGGACGCGAGTGAGTTGACTTCCCGATATCAACGGGAAGAAGCCATAGCCACTTTGAGTGGCAATGAGTGCTCCGCCATAGGTATTAGGTGAGACTTTGTTGAAGATAACCGTTCGCGCATTGTCGGGAACTCGCAACGTTGCTAATGAATCGCCTTCAATTTCATAATTCTTCTCTTTCTTATTTGTAAAGCGCACGGTCAATGAAATAGCGATCTTCTCCCCCGTGAAGGTGAGCAGAGGTGCTATTCCACTTACCGCCAACGAGTACTCGGTTATGGGATCTGTTGCCGTACTCCACACAAAATCGGTTTTTCCTTGAGAGAAGGTGGAAGAGTAAACGGAGGCAACGATCGGCCTATCAGATGAGATTTTGAGGGCAAAAGTGCCAGGAGATAATGTGGGATTGAGATCTACTTCAGTCACGATTCCTGCCTGAATCGTTCGATCATCGAATCCAACTGGAATAAATGAGCCTTTGGCAGAGATCAATTCCACTGAAATTTGAGCAGGGAGATCACCAGGAGTTAAGAGTCGAAGTCTGTGACCAAGTGACTTTCCAGATCGTGTCATCTGAGGAATTGCGGGGATGACAATCACATTACTCGGATCGGTAGTTGCGTTAACAACATCTCCTCCGAGTGCGCGAAGTCCACGACCTCTTTCATCAATCATAAATGCATTGACGCGACCTGATCGAGGGCTTACGTGTATCGCCAGATTTTTAGAACCTGGATCAAGAGAGGCCAGCGTTTGAACAATTGATGAATTTGCTTTGAGGGTAATCACGCGAGGCGGACGTATTCCTGATTCACTCCAAATACCAACATCTACAATTGCATCACTTAAACCGCTATTGATGAGCAAGAGCTTGCCCTTGCTGCTGACATCTGCATTACCACCGACAAACCATTGTGAAATTGAAGGTGCAGAGCAGATGGTTGCTCCAGCCCAGACGCCTCTCTTGATTTGCCACACTGGTGACGTCATATTCTTTGTATCAATAATTGTGGGGCTACTCCCCTGTTGCAGCCGCAATGTACGTGCGGGCTTAAACGCATTGGTCCTCTTGCCTAGAACGCGTACACCTGTCTGAGTGGAAGGCAGAGAGACGGCGCTAGTTTCACCAGAGGGAGTTGCTGGACAGACAACAGGAGGGTAACTCTCGGAAAAATCTGTTCTACTCACAGAACCCTGCGTGAAGTTACTCAAAATCAAGGTCATTGCGGCAATTGATGCAATCACTACTGGACGCTTGAACCTCATGCGATTTCCCGATCAGAGATTTCGCGCTTACGACGACCGCTAGGGGCGGCAAAAATCAACGCCGTGAGAAGAATGATGAAGTGAAGTGAGATCCACCCTCTTCGCACAGAACCGTCATAGATAAGTAGGACCGGACCAGCTGCCTCTACCGAAAATTGGGGCAGCGAGAGTTCGCTTTGGATTCGAGTGAGTCGCTTTCCATCTTGAACCAAGTACCAACCACGACTGTAACTCTGTGTCAGAGTGACGACACCAGGACCTGGAACTAGATATTCATCTGGAGTATCAGTTGGTTTTAGTTGGACTGATTTTCCGCTTACATCAGTTAAGACTAGATTTCCGGTAGCCCCTGCAACTTTCCAGACGATGCCTGCATCAGTGGAGGATGCGCGAATAAACCCACCAAGTCCATCAATGGTCTGCACCAGAGTGCCTTGAGAAGGAGCTTTAAGAAATACATATGTGATACCAAAACTTCCCAATACTTTACTGCTAGTAATTCCGCTTCCATCAGCGAGTCCTGTGACAGCAAGTTCAATTTCTGGAACTTCGCGCGGGACTACATCAGCTTCACCAAGAGAGACATCCCCACCTCGTGCAATGTAATAATTCAATGAAGGTACTGAATCAATTACTCGCTCTCGGATCACCAGTGTTTTTGTTTGACTCTCTATTGCAAGAAATGGTGGGAGGACTTCTCCTTGGGCGGATTGAAGTGGAGCCTGTGACGCTTGAGACACAATCCATGTCGATGCTCCGAGCCCATATGCAATCGATGCAACCACAAGACCAGAAGCGGCTAAGTGACGATAATTCAGATGGCTACTGATTAATCTTTCTCTGACGCTATCCAAGATAACCACCGCTGCATAAGTTGCAGCAAGAGTTGCAAGTGCGATGAACACTCCTGCGTAGAGAGCACTTGATGCTCCTGTGCCTTTGCCCGCTAGAGAGAAAGTTGAAAAGAGCGTTCCAAAAACAATGAGCGATCCGCCAATTACCGCAATTTGTCGTGCGCGATTAACTGAGAAGAGAGCAACAAGTAAGATGAAAGTTATTGGGCTAATCAGCCACCACGGCAACGATCCCGCTCCACCTGGATTTGCTAGGAACGCTGCATTTGGTCCTCCGCCAGAACTCAACAATCCGATATCAAGGAGTAGTCCGCGTGGAGAAGTGATGAGTTCAAAGCTCCACGGGAGAGTCAGAAGTATGGGGATAAAGATAAAAGTTGCCCGCCGGGCAAGTCGAGCATTGAGCACCTTCTGATCCTGATCGATTCGAAAAGAATCAAAGTCTTTTACAACCGCAGCCACACTCAAACCAATCAGAACTAAGAGCAACGCTGGAGCGAAGGAGAAGACAAATGCCAGCGCCAGAGAGAGCGCTGCCATTGCGCGAATCGAAAAAGTTTCAATGGTGCGCCACTGAAAAGCTCTCTCGACAAAAAACGGCGCAGTGACCATCAAGACAATCAAGCCAATTCTTCCTGAATTCACCGCTGAAATAGCAACTGGCGAGATGGAGTAGAGGATTGCCGCTATGGCAGTGAGGAATCGATTGTCGCTGACCTTCTTGAGAAGATGGTGCATCGATAGAAAGAGCAGTATCGGGGTCAGAATGAAAAATAGTGAGATGAAGACTTCAACATTGCCAAATGTAACGAGGGATCCAAGTGCTATTAGAGGTATCCATAGAGGTGATGCACTTTTGCTTCCAAGCCCGACTTCATGCCATGGTGCAAAGTAAAAGTCCCACAATTGTCGAGCACTTTCGGGCGAAGGTGCAAGCGTTCCTCCAGATACTGCTCCAATTCGGTTGCGAGACCACAATACTGTTAAGACAAGAAGGAAGAGCAGTGAGACGATAAATGGTTTGCGAAAAACCGTGCTCCATTTTCGGGTGGCAATTGGAGCAAGGAGATCTTCTTCCTCTAGCTCGCTTTCGGTAGGAAGATCAAGAAGTGTTTCATCAATACTACTTTTTTCAGTTGGTTTCAAAATAAGATCACGCACTGCTGCTCGAGATCTTTCGAGGGCAAGGCGCAGCTGACGTGCGCGAGATGGAATGAATTGTGAGACGACTTGAGCAGAAACTAATCGCGTTGACTTGCGATCTTTTCTCGCCTTAATTAATTCGCCCGGCTTGATCAGCAGATTGATAATCGCCAACAGCTCATCACCGGCGTATCCAGGTAGTTTGGCAAAGAGATAACCGATTGCTCGAAGGATGGCGGAAGTTAAAAGTTGCAGGGCTAGGAGTGGAAGTAGCCACCACGTCGCATTTGCTAAAAGGACATAGGCAGCATTTTGGCGATCAAGTAGTAATGGGCGATGTAAAAAAGCACCCTCAACATCAACGCTACGTCGCTCTGTTGCCGCCGCTTGCGCGTGATAAGCAACTGCATCGGTGACTGCGACAACGCTATGTCCAGCAGCATGTACGCGCCAACCAAAATCCACATCGTCTCGAAAGAGTTCAAGATTTTGGTCAAAGCCACCAAGGTCTTCAAAGACATCTCTACGAATAAGCGCTCCGGCAGTACTGACTGCAAGTACATCGGTGATTCCATCGTGCTGGCCTTGATCATATTCAGAATCTTCCAAGCCGGTCCAGCGCGCACCGTTAGATGCGATGCTCACTCCAATTTCAAGTAAATGCGTACGATCATGCCAACCTAAGAGTTTTGGTCCAGCCATAACAACTTGCGGGCGATCTTCAACTGCTGCCAACAGCGCGGCGAGCGCACCAGATGCTGGTGCGCAATCATCATGAATAATCCAAAGCCATTCATTGACAGCACGTGGAGGGAGTTTTTCAACAGCTGATGCAATGGCAGCGCCAAATCCAGTTTCCCGCGGCATTGAAATGATGGGTACGCGCGCACCTTTGAGTAATTTTGCCGATGAATCGAGAGAACCAGTATCAACTGCGATTAATTGATCAATCGCTCTGGTTTGTGAAGCAAGAGATGCGACAACTTCAGGTAACCATGTTGCTCCATCATGAACAACAAGGATCGCGCTAACGCGATGCATGGACATCGCCTACGCTGGGCGACGCTTCAAACGACGACGTTCACGTTCTGAGAGGCCGCCCCAAATTCCGAAGCGTTCATCGTGAGCCAATGCGTACTCAAGACATTCTTGGCGAACATCGCATGAGAGGCAGACGCGCTTTGCTTCACGCGTTGATCCACCCTTTTCAGGAAAGAATGCCTCGGGATCGGTCTGAGCGCAGAGTGCGCGTTCTTGCCACGAGAGTTCAATATTCTCGCCACTTGCTAATTGAATAGTTGGTCCAGCAGTAGGGGCTGATGGCTTGCCAGTTGATTGTGCTTCTGGGCGGATTGGCATGAGCTAATCTCCTCAAGACATTAGGGCCCGTTCCAGAGTGGATTTCGGGCTTGCTAGGTATGAATTACACGCGTGTAATCCCTTTCTGTCAACTCCGGCAGGACGGGTTGAGGGTTGAAATTTCTCCGCTCTCACCCTTTTTGAGCGTGAAATGGCTAAAAAATCGACAATGTGGGTTGCAAAAAAAAAATTAACCAAAAGTGATGGGGAGGTTCTTTTCAATCGATATGTAGCGATCCTTATAGCTGGCATCAGAGGCAACAACTACCCCCGGAGCAAGGAAAGATCGCTCGAGTCGGGCCCCGGTTGCCACCTGTGCACCTGGGCAGACGATGCAATTATCGAGACTGGCCCCCGCAGCGATACTCGCTTGTGCGCCAATAAAGGTGCCACCGGAAAGCAGCGCCGAGGAATCAATCTGCGCAGTTGGGTGCGCGTCAAAGCCTGCCTTAACGCGATCCCTTGATGCCTTAAAGAGGGCCGCAGGAGTGCCAATATCGAGCCAATATGCATTCTCTTTATAGCCAACGATGCGCCGGTTGTGAGCGATCAGCGCTGGGAAGGTTTCGCGCTCTACTGAAGTAACGACGCCATTGGGAATTGAGTCAATCACGGCACGATTAAAAATATAACACCCCGCATTAATCCAGTCCGTCACAGGCTGATCCATTTTTTCGAGAAAAGCGGTTACCCGGCCCTGGCTATCTGTTGGAACACAGCCGAAGGCACGAGCATCTTCTACTTGGATCAAGTGC
The DNA here is from genome assembly GCA_947490625.1 of Candidatus Nanopelagicaceae bacterium. Classification (GTDB taxonomy): domain Bacteria; phylum Actinomycetota; class Actinomycetes; order Nanopelagicales; family Nanopelagicaceae; genus Planktophila. The sequence goes on along the minus strand of CANLHC010000001.1, from coordinate 27,573 downwards.
AAAGTGACGTCGGCACCACTGTTTTTATGAGTTGCGATCTGCGCCGAAATATCATGATCGCTAATTACATCTCCATTAAAAATTAAGACTGTCTCTTTCTCGTCCTCATTTAATTCTGCTGCGGCATGAGCAATCGCACCACCAGTACCTAACGGTTCTTTCTCGATGGCATATCTCAAGTCGATACCCCACTTACTACCATCTCCAAAATATGGAGTGAAAACCTCTGCTAAATATGATGTTGCCAGGACGAGTGTTTTCACACCGGCTTTCTTGGCAGCAAGTATTTGGTGCTCTGTGACTGGCAAGCCAGCAATCGGCAACATGGGTTTCGGAATTTCATCAGTAATCGGAGAAAGGCGGGTTCCTCTTCCACCTACAAGCAAGATTGCAGAAGTCATTTCTTATCCCTGGGCTGCTGCAAGAATTCGAGAAGAAGCATCTGCAATCGCCTCGTCCGTGGCTGTCATAGCGATGCGAATGTGCTGGGAACCGTCGGCTCCATAAAAACTGCCAGGGGTTGCAAGAATTCCAAGTCCTGCCAGCCAATCAACTGATTGCCACGAATCCTCTTGTCGCGTACACCAAAGATAAAGCCCGGCAGCACTTTCATCGATCGTAAATCCGGCAGCAATAAGAGCAGGTGTGAGTAACGCTCGACGGGAGTTATATCGATTACGTTGTGCTGCAACGTGAGCATCATCTGCAAGAGCTACTGTCATGGCCCTCTGCACAGGAAGGGCGACCATCATTCCTGCATGTTTTCTCACTTCGCGTATCTGGGCAATGAGTTGTGCATCCCCCACCAAAAATGCAGCTCTGTAACCAGCAAGTGACGAGCGCTTTGATAGCGAGTGCACTGCCATGAGGTTCTTGTTATCACCGTCGGCAGCAGAGAAAATAGATGTCGGTGTTGCCGTATCGCCGAACTCGAGATAACACTCATCTGATATCACAACAGAATTATTCTTTCGTGCCCACTTGATGACAGTTCTGAATTCGTCTTCGCTGTGTACACGACCTGTCGGATTCGACGGCGAGTTAACCCACGCTAAATCAGCCTGTGGCCATTGATCTGCATCGATATCTACGGCAATTTCTTGTGATTGGGCGAGAATGGCACCCACTTGATATGTTGGATAAGCAACTTTTGGGAAAATTACACTTTTTGACTGTAGAAAAGTAGGGAGCCAGGCAACGAGCTCCTTTGATCCAATCACCGGCAAAACATCGAAATCTCCAGTGATGCCAAGATGCGTACTCGCCCATTGTCGAATCGCTTCTTGCAATTCTGGAGTTCCGGCAGTTGTTGGATAGCCAGGAGAATTTGAATTCTCTGCTAAAACTTTTTGAATAAAACCTGGAGTTGGATCAACTGGAGTTCCAACTGAGAGATCGATGATCCCTCGTGGATGCTTTCGCGCCTTTACTCCGTACGGAGCAAGAGCATCCCAAGGAAAATCAGGAAGTTTTTTTCTCAATGGAGAGGACATCTACATGATCATGATCTGTCAGGCCCACTTTTGCAGCTCCACCTGGTGATCCGATCTCAACGAAAAATTCTGTATTGATCTTCGGGAATTCTTTCCACTCGCCTGGAACATCATCTTCGTAATAGATCGCCTCAACTGGGCACACGGGTTCGCAGGCTCCGCAATCAACGCACTCATCCGGTTGGATGTAGAGCATCCGGTTACCTTCGTAGATGCAATCGACTGGACATTCCTCAATGCAAGACTTGTCCTTCACATCGATACATGGCTGGGCAATCACATAAGTCACGAGCAACCTCCAGAGCTACAAGTTAGAGCAGAACGCATTGAGGTCACATTCTAACCATGCGCCCACGCCATCGCAGGGTTAATGTGAGCCTATGGAAGCCAGATCTATCGCCCTCGGCCCAGAGTTGATTGGCCGCCGACTGACGTTGCGCCTTCATGATCCTGCTGGTGGGTATCGAGATCTTGTGGGGATCCTTGAAACAATGACCACACTGCGTAAGCGAAATGGTGAGGTAGTTGCATTTAACCCAGATGAGATAGCGATTGTGCACCCGATAGCGGAAGTAGAGCACCGTGCTGGTAAGGGTGCGCCGTTATCTCTGCGAATTGCCGAACTCGAAGAACTTTCCACTCGAACATGGCCACCTCATCGCATTGAAGCAGTTGGTCAATGGAGGTGTCGCGTCTCCAATGGTGCGACATATCGTGCGAACTCGGTTCTCATTTCGGGAGCTCCACCCTTTGGAGAACCAGGTGTAGATCTCGACGAAGCAATCGCTGCAGTGGATTCGATATATCGCAGCGCCGGGCTTCCTACTGTCTTTCAACTCACTCTCCCCACTTATCAAGAATTCAACGATTACCTCACCGCCCGTGGCTGGAGTGAGAAACTCGGTGCTGCATTTCTCATCAATGATTTAGAGGCGACTTTCGATATTCAAGAACTGGCCCGTGAGAAAAAAGTTGAAATCACCGATGAGAGTGAACCGGGTGATGCTTTCTTAACTCTTCATGACGATCATGAACTACGCCCAATAATGGTGGCGTATCCGGCACGATACATCTCCTTGACGCACGGAGGAAAAATTATCGCGACTGCGCGCGTGGCAGTCTCTGAATCATGGGCGGTTGTCACAAGGTTAATCGTCGCCGAAAATCATCGTAAACAGGGTTTTGCGCGATTACTCATGTTGGCATGTATGAATTCAGCGATTGAAAATGGTGCTTCAAAAATGTGCCTACAGGTAGACCAATCAAATCCTGATGCACAGTCGCTCTATGCAAAGTTAGGCTTTAGGTTCCACCATACCTACCACTACATTCAACGTGCCGAATCAAATGAGTGTGCATGTTAAGGCTCTACGAAACTCGATCGCGAGAAGTAGTTGATATCACTGGCTCAGCCGGCCAGCTTAAGATGTACTGCTGCGGTCCGACAGTCTATAGAGATGCTCACGTAGGTAATTTACGAACATTTTTACTCTCCGACCTCATTGTCCGTGCAGCGCGATTGTCGGGACTAGGCGTCACTTTGGTACAGAACATTACTGACGTGGGTCACATGGCGACAGATCTCGAAGATAAAATTCTCTCTCAATCAAAAGTTGAAAAAATCGATCCCTTCGAGATCGCCAAGAAATACGAAGAGCGCTTTCACGCAGATTTAGCTCGATTAAATATTTTACCTGCTGATTTATACCCACGAGCGAGTGAGAGTATCGAGCTGATGATCTCGGCAATTGAGAAACTCGTTGAAAACGGATCTGCCTATATTGGAACCGATGGAAATGTTTACTTCGATGCCCAATCATTTCCTACCTATGGTGCAATCAGTGGCAACCGCCTTGATGCACTCAAACCGGGATACCGATTTGAGGCTTCCGAAGATGGAGCAAAAAGATTTCATGCTGATTGGGCGCTCTGGAAGATCGCGCACGATCGCACGCAGATGGTGTGGCAGACACCTTGGGGGCTAGGTTTTCCAGGGTGGCATATTGAATGTAGCGCTATGTCATTGGCTCATCTTGGTCAGAGCGTTGATCTACACGTGGGCGGAATCGATCTTCGCTTTCCTCATCACGAAAACGAACGCGCCCAATCAAATGCACTCACGGGACTCGAAACAGTGACGCATTGGATTCATGGTGAGCATTTGCTCTTTGAGGGTCGCAAAATGTCAAAAAGTGCCGGCAATGTCGTCCTCGTACAAGACATCATCGATCGAGATCTAGATCCACTCTCAGCACGTTTTGCATTTCTTGAAAATCGCTATCGCTCACAGATGGATCTCACATGGGCTTCTCTCAAAGCTGCTCACTCAACCCTTAAGCGGTGGAGAAGCGTAGTTGCCGCAGGTGGCACTAGCTCTGCTGTTGAATCTGATGCAGAGATGGAACAGGCGTTCTTCAATGATTTGGATACCCCTAAGGCATTACAACGCCTTCGCGCTATTGAAAAAGATGCTCAGATTAATCCTGCGCGAAAGCGTGCACTCTTCTTATTTGCCGATCAAGTCTTAGGGCTTGATTTAACTCGTGTTCCTGAGGCGAAAGTACTCACCAGCGAGCAAGAAGTACTTCTTCAGTCTCGGCAAGAGGCGCGTTTACGAAAAGATTTTGCCGAGAGTGATCGCTTACGTGGATTGCTAGAAGCCAATGGTCTTGCCATACACGATGGCCCTGAAGGACAGAGTTGGAGCTAGTCGCGCGCTGGCAAGAAGATCGAGACGATTACAATCGCCAATCCGCTGGTAAGAAATGTAAGTCCGGTTCTATCCCCTTGCACCAATAGCTCGCCACCGTCGCCAAATGTAGTTGCATCATTGATAACAATGAGCCAGCCCGCAAGAGTTGCTAATCGATAACGTCTCTTTCCATAGTATTTTCCAACAGACCAAAAAGTTGCAGCCGTTCCAGCTAAACCAAGAATGAGCCCTGCAGGTGGGTATGAAAGATGGAGAAAGACTCCACCGGCTGCAGTAATTGCTCCGATAACAAAGCTAAGAAAGTACTTCACTTGAAACTTATTCCAGCAAAGAGATCAGTTTCCCGTCCCATTTCATCAAATGGTCCAGATCGATCTCCCTTCACGAGGGTGTAGTACTCATTGCCCCACACCTGAAGTCCGATGTTATTAGAGAGCGCAAAGAAGGGGCCGTCGAGGGCGATCTGGGTTAAATGTGCAGCCATGGCATCCATCTTGGCTTGTACATAATTATTTCCATCGATAAGAGTTGTTACAAATTCATCGTCTTTTGCAAAAGGGAGATCGTCTGCATTATCGGCACCGAAAAAATCTGTACCAAGTGCTTTCATTTTTTCAATCCCATCGGCAATCACAGATTTAGGCATCGTGTTCCAATAGATTTTTGGGATTTTCCACGTTGCATTCTCTGCCGCTTCCATTGCAATTCGATGCGCCTGTATGTGATCGGGATGCCCATATCCACCGATTTCATCGTAGGTGATAAGAACATGGGGCTTAATCTCATCGATAATCGTGATTAAGTGGCTACTCGCGTGCTTCACATCTGCCTGCCAGAAAACATCAGGGCGATCATTCTGGGGCGTTCCCATCATTCCGCTATCACGGTAGCGTGTTGCTGGATCTCCAAGGAAACGAAAGTCAGAGACCCCGAGCGCCTTCATCGCTGCAGCTAACTCACCCTCGCGATGAGCGCCAAGTTGATCGTGTTCACTCGATGCTAAATGCGAAAGCTCGGGAACAAGTACTTCTCCTTCTTCACCGCGAGTGCAGGTAACAAGGGTTACTTCTGCGCCTAAGGCCGCATACAGAGCCATGGTTGCACCGTTGTTTATGGTCTCATCGTCAGGATGAGCATGAACTAGAAGTACTCGTGCACCGTCATAACGCTTAAGCATTAATAAACCGGCAGAGATGTATCGATCTGTTTTGCCCACGCGATTACTCCGCCTGACACATGCGAAGCATCTTTAAATCCTGCCCCCTTAATAATTGCAAGGCACTCTGCCGAACGGACGCCGCTCTTGCAGTGAAGAATGATTGGTTTATTCTGAGGAAGGCCGGCTAAGGCTGTTCCATCGATAAAGCCTTGCTTTGGGATGAGGTGTGATCCTGGAATTCTTACAATCTCAAATTCACTTGGCTCACGAACATCAATAAGATAGAAATCATCGCTGCGATCGATCTTCTCTTTCAGCTCTGTCACTGTGATTGTTGAATCTGTGACTGCTTCCTGTGCCTGATTGGAGAGAACTCCACAAAATGCTTCATAGTCAGGGAGTAGATCATTCTGGGTCGCGTTAACGCTACAGATTGGGCAATTCGGATCTTTACGAATCTTGACCTTTTTAAATTCCATTTCGAGCGCGTCATAGATCATCAACTCACCAATAAGTGGTTCGCCAACGCCAGTCAGGACTTTGATCGCTTCAGTGGTTTGGATTGAGCCGATGGTTGCACAGAGCACTCCGAGCACGCCACCTTCAGCACATGATGGAACCATGCCTGGTGGTGGAGGTTCTGGATAGAGGCAGCGATAGCACGGACCATATTCAGCCCAGAAGACACTTGCTTGACCATCAAAGCGATAGATAGATCCCCACACATATGGCTTCTTCAACAGTACGCACGCATCATTGACTAGATATCTCGTCGCAAAATTATCTGTGCCGTCAACAATAATGTCGTATTGCGAGAAAATCTCCATCACATTATCAACATCGAGTCGTACTTCATGAGTAATCACTTTGACATAAGGATTGATCTCTAGAATTTTCTCTTTAGCTGAATCAGCCTTACTTTTTCCAATATCTGATTGGCCGTGAATAATCTGGCGTTGCAGATTTGATTCATCGACTGTATCAAATTCAACGATTCCAATAGTGCCCACACCAGCTGCTGCCAGATACATGAGTGCAGGTGAACCAAGCCCGCCGGCACCAACACAGAGAACCTTTGCATTCATCAATCTCTGTTGGCCTGCCATTGCAACATCAGGAATGATGAGGTGGCGGCTATACCGGCGAACTTCATCAACAGTGAGTGCAGGACCTGGAGTAACCAATGGCGGAGTCTTCATAATTGAGTATTCTGCCTCAGACTAGGAAAGCATGCCACTTAGGCTCTACGATTAGCCAAATGAGCACTCCTGACAAAGTACTGGGCGCTGACAAAGCGCGTCTACCCCGTGATGAACGCAGAGCAATTCTTCTCGCCGCAGCCCTTGAGGTCTTTACCGCCGCCGGATATCACTCTGCAGCTATGGATGAAATTGCAGATCGCGCAGGAGTCAGTAAGCCCGTTCTCTATCAACATTTTCCTTCAAAGCTAGATCTCTATCTTGCTGTCCTTGATCTTCACATCGACTCTTTAGTCTTTGAAATTCAAAAAGCGATTTCATCAACTCCTGATAACGCACAGCGGGTGCGAGCAACTGTCGTTGCCTATTTCTCATTTATCGAAAATGAGGGGGAAGCATTTAGGCTTCTCTTTGAAAGTGATATGAGCGTTGAACCACAGGTGAGTGAGCGACTCAATCGCATGACGTATGACTGTGCCGCAGCGGTAAGTGGAGTGATTTCCAATGACACTGGTCTGCCCAAAGAGGTTTCAATGCTTCTCGGCGTTGGACTCATTGGCTATGCGCAAGTAACCGCACGCCATTGGTTGGAACGTGACAGCAAATTAACTCGCCAACAAGCAGTAGATCTCGTTGAAAACTTGATGTGGCGCGGAATTTCGGGCTTCCCCCGCACCGAATAGCAGTTCGCACGGCTTACGCCTAGGATAAGCACATGAGTACAAAGAAATCAGAGGGCGCAAAAGCAGCTCTCGTGAGAATTGCTATTGCAGAAGTTTCTAGTGAACTGTCCTTTGAATGCGAATCTAGCCCAGCTGAAATCAAAGCAGCTGTCGCTAAGGCGCTTGCCGATAACTCGTTATTAGCTCTGACAGATATCCGTGGCCATGAAATCATCGTTCCAGCGGCTCGGATTGGCTATGTTGAAATTGGTCAACCGACTGAACGTCGCGTCGGTTTTGGCGCACAATAAGTGTCCCTGACTTTTGCAGATTTACCTCTTCGCAAGGAGACCATCGCTGCCCTCAATGAGCATGGGTACATAGCTCCATTTCCAATTCAGGAACAGGTGCTCTCAATCGCACTTGCTGATGGAGATGTGATTGGGCAAGCCAAAACTGGTACGGGAAAAACTCTGGCATTTGGTATTCCACTCGTAGACCGAGTGATTGCTCCTGAAGATGAAGAGTGGAAAACATTTGAATATCAGGATTCTCCACAAGTACTCGTGGTTGTACCTACGCGTGAACTCTGTGTGCAGGTAACAAAAGATTTAGAAGAGATCACACAGAGCCGCAAGATTCGAGTGTTAGCCGTCTATGGCGGTCGCGCTTTTGAGCCACAGATTGAAGCTCTCCAAGCAGGCGTCGAAATTATCGTGGGAACTCCTGGGCGACTTTTGGATCTCTATCGTCAAGGTCAGATCAAACTTGCCAGCGTTACACGAGTCGTCCTTGATGAGGCAGATGAGATGCTCGATCTTGGCTTCCTGCCAGATGTTGAAAAGATCTTTACTGCAACGCCGAATCGCTCTCAAACCATGCTCTTTTCAGCAACTATGCCTGGTGACATTATTGCTTTAGCTCGTAAGTTTATGAATCAACCGGTGCATATTCGTACCCAAGATTCACAAGATGAAGGCAATGTCGTCTCGCGAATCGAACAACATGTAGTTCGTGCACATGCGATGGATAAGATCGAAATGTTGGCTCGTATTTTGCAAGCAGATGGGCGTGGTCCCACAATCGTCTTCTGCCGAACCAAGCGCGCTTGCCAAAAGACTTCTGATGATTTGATCGAACGCGGATTTAAAGCTGCAACTCTTCATGGCGATATGGGACAAGCTGCCCGGGAGAAAGCCCTCAATGATTTCAAGGGTGGTAAATCCGATGTTCTCATCGCAACAGATGTTGCAGCGCGTGGAATTGATATTGATGGCATCACACATGTCATTAACTACCAGTGCCCCGAAGATGAAAAAACATATGTTCACCGTATTGGGCGAACAGCTCGTGCCGGTGCATACGGAATAGCGCTCACCTTTGTTGATTGGGATGAACTTGCTCGCTGGAAGATGATTGATATGGCTCTCAAGTTAGGTCTGGCAGAGCCACTTGAAACATATTCATCATCTGAGCATCTCTACGCAATGATGAAGATCCCTGCCGGCTCTACCGGACGTATGGATAAGCCTCGTAAAAGCGCACCTGCTGCAGAGAAGAAGAGTGAACGTGCACCTGCTGCTCCACGTGAAAAGCGCGAGAGAGTGCGCACAAAGAAATTTACTTCTTAAGCAATTCCTAATTCTTCAAGAACGCTATAGGCAGATTCTCTGATTTCTCCGGCAATCACAGAGTTTTTCGCCGTGGTAAGAACGCTCGTAATCGTTAACTCTGCTTCGCTAATCTCGCGCGCAGTACTACAGCGTCCATCGAGGTGAGGCCACTGGCTAAATTGATCTGAGATTTTACTTAGCTTACCTATCTGAAGAAGTGCCTTCTTTACATTGGGCGCAAGTTTGAAAATTTGATCGATTCCTCGATAGTGATGAAGCGTCTGTGAGTATGGAATAAGTACTAGGTCTGACACCTTGAGAGCGGCTAGCAATCCAGGATTTACATCACTAGGTGTATCAATCACGATTACATCGAATTCTTTTGGCAGCGTATCGATGAGATTCCGAAGGTCAGTATCTGAAAAACCGAAACCACATCGAGAGTCGCTTGCGATAAAGTCGAAACGCTCGATATGCGTATCTAAATCTTCCACAGTGACCGTACTCTGCAGAAAGTCAGAGATGCTCAAGCGTGAGTTCTCGCGCCCGACGCGGAATGACAGGTGAGCTCGAGGATCTAGATCAATGAGCAGCGTTTTCTTTCCGTATTCAGCGAATGCAACCGAGAGCGCATGCGCTAGCGTCGATTTACCGGATCCCCCTGCTGTATTTGCAAGGCAAAGAATGGATCTACTCATGCATTCACCGACTGACTATGCCAACGCTTCTTACCTTCTAGAAAAATTGGTGGGGCGATAAAAGCTTCAGGTACGAGTGAGAGAGTTTTTCGAACTGTCTGCAGAGAGAAATTTGTCGCACTCGACTGTCCCGGAAGTGTCGGCCATCCATATAAATCGCGTGCCCAACGAGGAAGGCTTGCCGCTGCCACAGCACTTATTCCAGCCCAGGCCGGAGCAGCAGGTGTCGCAAATCGAACAAGTGTCGGAAGCGGTGGCAGCGCTAAGAAGATTGCCGCACGTTTCGCGTCATCACTTGCTTCGAGCTCTGGCCGTATACCGTCAAAGTACTGGACGAGCTCTGCGCGTGAAGTGGGAACATCACTTCGTGGAACACCAACAAGGTCTGCAAATTCGACCATCTGCAATACATAATCATCTTGATCTCGCTCATTGAGTTCTACGCCTGAACGCACCGCTGTATCTAAAAATGAATCCACCATCGCCATATGAACCCAGAGCAACTCATGCGGATTATCAAGGCCGAGCTTGGTGTGTACACGTCGCACTCGAGCTGCAAGCTGGGTTGCTTCATCAGTAGTGCCAAAGGTGAGAGTTGTTACGTAATCTCCAGTGCGTTCAAGTCGTCCCCACGCATCCTCACGAAAGTTTGAGTGTGTTGCGACCCCAGCCATAGCCACTGGATGAAGAGCCTGCTCAAAGAGCGCGCGTAGCCCACCGATAAGCATGCATGGATCGCTGTGAATCTTCCAGACAATGTTTTCTGGAGAGTAGATGCCGCGGGGATCGTATGTCACAGGACTATCCAGCAAGAATTTTGATCGCATCGGCGAGCATCTGAACCGCAATTGCAGCAAGGAGAAGTCCTGCAATACGCGCGACAAGAGTGACACCGCTATCTTTAATAATGGCAAGAATCTTTGTCGAGGCCATAAGCGCGATTGCGATGGTGATATGAACTGCAACCACCGCTGCAATAAGGCCTACGGCATAGGCAGGTGAATCTACTTGCTTCACAAAGATCATAGTTGCAACGATCGCTCCAGGACCGGCCAGAAGCGGCGTACCCAATGGAACTAGCGCAACATTTTTATTTGTCGATGCATCAATTTCGTCAATACGTCCGGTCAATAGTTGAAGTGAAACATAGAGAAGGAGCAACCCACCTGCGGCCTGAAGTGCCTCCATAGAGACCTTCATATACTCGAGCACAAATTGTCCAAAGAGTGCAAAGGATGCAATCACGACAAGAGAAATTGCTGCAGCCTGCCAAGCGAGACGAATTCGTTCTTTAGGAGATTTATCCGAAACTAAAGCCAAGAAGATCGGGGTCGCACCCGGTGGATCCATAATGACAAACAAGGTGACAAAGCACTGAATAGCAAAGGTGAGTGCGCTTACCTCAACAATATTCATGAAGTGACCGCCCTTCGAGCATCTGCCATTGACTCTAAAATTTCCCACTGGTGTGGATCTGTGAGGTTCTCCCCCATGAGATTGAGTTTACCTGTTCCGTGATAGTCGCTCGCACCGGTAATAACCAGACCAAGTTCACGCGCGATACCGCGTAATTGTTCCCGCTCTGCCTGTGAGTGATCACGATGATCTACTTCAACTCCGTTGAGCCCAGCAGCGATTAATGATGGAAAGCTCATAGCTGAAAGCGTCTGACCACGTCGTGTGGCAAATGGATGTGCAATGACAGCAACTCCACCGGCTTGCCTAATCACTCGAATTGCTTCTTCGGGGCTAGGAGCAATATGTGTCACATAATATTTGGACGAATTATTCAAGAGTTCGGCAAATGCTTCATCACGGCTCTTCACATGACCTTTAGCGACAAGAGCGTCCGCAAGGTGTGGCCGGCCCAACGTTGCCCCTTCAGGCATTGCAGCAAAGACTTCATCGAGTGAAATATCTATTCCATCAGCGCTTAATAACTCTGTCATTTTTCGCATCCGCGGCAATCGCGAATCTCTTGACTCTTCTAGCATTACTTGCATTTTCTGATTCTCGCCATCAAATAACAGACCCAGCATATGGACTGCAACCGCATCCTCTGTCAGGCATGAGACTTCCGCACCGAGTGCAAGTGTGAGTCCTGGTCTCAGCGCGCGAATCGCTTCAGCCCATCCTGATGTTGAGTCGTGATCGGTCAGACCTAATACTGTAATTCCCGAAGAGAGTGCCTTGTTAACAAGTGCGTGAGGAGTATCTGTTCCATCACTGCTCGTTGTATGTGTATGTAAATCAATCACAATTAAGCCACCACTTCCGTCGGACGTGTTCGCAAAACTACCAACACACATCCCGATAAAATCACGATAATGCCGGGGATAAGTGCAATAGATGGGGTTTGTCCAAGCCACCAGATAGCCAAGAGTGTACTCACTGGGACTTCTAAAAACACTATGAGCGAAACAATGGCAGGTGACACTCTCTTAAGCGCTGCATTAAACATTGAATGACCCAAGATTTGAGCCCCTGCAATAAGTGCCAGAAGTAAGAGCCACTCTCTCAGCTCAAAGTCAAAAAGTTTAAAATCTAAAACCAACGCTATCGGCAAGGCGGTAATTGCACAGAAGAAATAACAGATTGACGTGTAGGTATGTGTGCCAATCTCTCTTTGTACTTTAGAACCAAGGAGTACATAAATTGCAGATAGAACAGCCGCGATAACTGCTGCGATGTCGCCTTGGAAGGCAAGCCATGAGATAGATAAGTCCACTCCGGAAATCATGATGACGCCAATGAAAGCGATTCCCATTCCAAGCCATGCACGTGATGGAATATCACCACCCAAAAATTTCACAATGAGCGCTGCAAATATTGGCTGCAGGGCAACAAGGGCGGTACCCGCTGCAATCGATGTCCAGCGCATCGCAAGAAAAAATCCAATGAAGTGAAAGGCAAGGACTACTCCCGATAGCGCTGATAGCGCCATAGCTCGGCGATATTTATAGTCATGTGTGACGAAAGCCTTCACAGCAAAGGGCAGAGTAAGCAGTGCACCACCGAGATTTCGCCAGAAAATCAAGACGACCACTGGCATGGCACTCAGTGCGATCAACGGTCCTGACGTACCAATCCCGAGAGTTCCAAGGCCTAAACGAAAGAGATCAGGGCGCTGAGGAATCTGCGTATGGTTTTCGATGGAGGACACTAAGCAAAGGTATCTGAAGTGTGGAACAGGGTTATCCTTGTCCCATGAGTACGCAGTCAACTAGTCGAGTATTTCTCGCCAGGTTAGCTGGAACGGCCGTTTTTGATCCAAACGGTGATCCAGTTGGCAAGGTCAGAGATGCTGTTGCGACCCTGCGCACAAATAACCAGCCTCCTCGCATCTTGGGTTTAGTAGTCGAAGTGCCTCTGCGCCGACGAGTTTTTGTTCCGATAACCCGAGTTACCTCGATTGAATCTGGAGCAGTTGTCATTACTGGCATTGTGAATATGCGCAGATTTGAATCTCGAGTCGGAGAGCACTTGGTCCTTGGAGATCTACTCAACAAGTCGATCGTAATTCTTGATGGCAATGAAGATGTCATTGTTGAAGATCTAGGTATGGAGTCAAATAAAGCAGGTGACTGGTTTATTACTCGCGTACACGTGATGAAGCGTGGAAAAGGAATTCGTCGTAAAGGTGCTTCCTCTACTCTGCGCTGGGATGAAGTTCGGGGCTTTGAAGCCCCGGAAAGTGATCAGGGAACCTCTCAACTACTTTCTACTATTAGCAATCTGCGTGCAGCTGACTTAGCTGCCGTCATTCAGGATTTGGCACCTAAACGTCGCGTTGAAGTGGCACGAGCACTTGATGATGAACGACTTGCCGATGTTCTCGAAGAGATGGATGAGAGCGAGCGTGTCGCCCTTCTCATTGAATTAGAAGGTGAACGTGCTGCAGATGTTCTTGGTGAAATGGATCCCGATGACGCGGCAGATCTTCTCCGCGAAGTTGGCGCTGAACGCGCACAAGAGTTGATCGATCTCATGGAACCAGAAGATGCAGAAGATGTTCTTCGACTCATGACCTACGAGGATTACTCCGCGGGTGGAATGATGACAACAGAGCCTCTCATTATGAGCGCCGATGACACAGTGGCAGATGCGCTAGCTGTTGTCAGACAAGGTGAAATTTCTCCGGCGCTTGCTTCGCAAGTTTTTGTCACGCGTCAACCGCTGGAAACTCCTACCGGTCGCTTTGTTGGAATGGTTCATTATCAAAGGTTGCTACGTGAGCCGCCAGCAACTCTGCTTGCCTCACTTGTTGATACCGATACCCAAGGGTTAAGCCCTGAAGCAACCCTCAATGAGGTCTCTTCTTACCTTGCCAGCTATAACTTATTGAGCGTTCCTGTCGTTGATGCAAATGAGAGATTACTTGGTGCGGTCACAGTGGATGACGTTCTCGACCACTTGCTTCCAGATAATTGGCGAGTAGATCACAGAGATAACACGCGTCCAGATTTAAAGAATATAACTATTGACGATAAAGGCAGGGTGTGAATATGACACGCAAAAATGGCTTAGACACACCTCGTGAGGCTCGCCGAAATATCCGTCCACATATTGATGCAGAAGCCTTTGGTCGTCTCTCTGAAAAATTTGCACGATTCTTAGGAACGGCCGGTTTCTTGGTCTATATGACGGTTTTCGTATTCTCTTGGGTGCTGTGGAATACCTTGGCACCGAATGGTTTACGTTTTGATGAGTTCCCTTTTATTTTTCTCACACTCATACTTTCTCTACAAGCCTCGTATGCTGCTCCGCTTATTTTGCTTGCTCAAAATCGTCAAGCAGATCGAGATCGCATCACGCTCGCGGAAGATCGTGCCCGTAATGATCGAAGCATGGCAGATACTGAATATCTCACCCGCGAACTTGCCAGCCTTCGTATTGCATTAGGCAATGTAGCAACGCGCGAAAACCTCAAAGATGAATTAGGTAATCTTTCAAAAGGAATTGCCCGAGAGTTACGAAGTAACTCCGAGCCTGACTCCAAGTAACGACTTTTCGCGGATAATTAATTTATCCACGATATTAGAAATTGCTTGAGCAGCAGGGCTCTCCGGTTGAGCATGAACAATTGGTGCACCTGAATCTCCACCGGTACGTAGCTCTGGTGCAAATGGAACTTTGCCAAGGAGAGGTACATCTGCACCAACTAGTGTTGAAAGCCGGGCCGAAGTTTCTTCTCCCCCACCTGAACCGAATAACTCTGTCGATTCATTACATGTAGGGCAGATAAAGGCAGACATGTTCTCGATAACACCAATTACGCGTTGATGCATTTGGTGCGCAATTCTTCCTGCGCGCTCTGCCACTTCTGCGGCAGCTACTTGAGGGGTAGTAACAACGAGAATTTCTGAGGTAGGAATGAGCTGACCTAGTGAAATTGCTAGATCTCCAGTTCCTGGCGGAAGATCAAGAAGGAGAAGATCAAGATCTCCCCAATACGCATCAGAGAGAAGTTGTTCCAGAACGCGGTGAAGTAAGGGGCCGCGATAGGCAACTGCATCTGCACGCTCAGGCTTAAACATCTCCATCGAGACTGTCTTTACGCCATAACTTTCCGGGGGAATAAACATTTGGTCGATCGCAGTGGGGCGCACACCCAACAGTCCCATTAAACGCGGAATCGAATGTCCATATACATCTGCATCAAGTATTCCGACGCGCAAGCCTTTCTTGGCTGCGGCAACTGCCAAGTTTGCAGTCAGCGATGACTTTCCAACGCCACCCTTACCTGATGCGATACCAATAACACGAGTGAGAGATTCTGGTTGAGCAAAAGGAATGAATTTTTCGCGTCCGCCTCTCACTAATTTTCTGACTGCAGCGCGCCCTTCATCACTCATCACTCCAAAGGTGATTCGAACGTCATTGACGCCTTCGACAGCGCTCACAGCACCAGTGATATCTGTTGTCAGGCGATCTTTCATTGGACAGCCCGAGATCGTTAACAAAATAGTTAGATCTGCAACACCGTTGGAGAAGCCAACATGCTCGACCATTCCAAGTTCAGGCAGTGCTCGATGGAGTTCAGGATCTTGCACGGTTGCTAAGGCAGCGTTGATTCCCTCAATAACGCTCATAGAAGATCTGGATCAATCGTGGGCTTGATAGCGCTCTCTTTGGAGGCCATCTTCTCTTTTTTCTCATCTTCTTCTAGAACAGATGCAACATGTCGCTTAATAAATGTTTTTGGGTTCAGGTCAGACGGAGTGAGATCCTCAAATCCAGGTCCAAGATTTTCCCGAATTTCGGCAGTAGCCGTATTGGTCATAGCGCGAACTTTTCTAATCATTCTTGCCAAATCACCAGCGACGCGTGGCATACGTTCTGGACCAACCAGAATGAGTGCAAGAACAACAAGTCCCGCAACTTCGCCAACGCCAAAATCAAACATCACTCACCTGCCGTCAACGTAAGTGTGGCTTTAAGAGTTTTCTCTGCTCTGATGTACTCAATCTCAACTTTATCGCCAACATTCTTCGAGCGAATTGCAACGATGAGCTCTTCAGGTGTTGTGATGGTTCGACCGTCAAATTTTGTAATCAAATCTCCCGCACGCAGACCAGCTCGTGAGGCAGGGCCTCCTGGAACAATGGCATTTCTTGTGTCAGCAATTTTTGCACCGTCTCCGGCATACTGCATATCAACTGAGATTCCGACTACAGGATAGGTGGCTTTTCCTGTCTTAATTAATTGCTCAGCAGTTTTTCGAGCTTGATTAATGGGAATCGCGAATCCAAGTCCAATCGAACCGGATTGTGATGAAAGAAAAGAAGTTCCTAGCGTTGCAATTGCTGAGTTCACACCGATAACTGCTCCAGCTGAATTAACCAGAGGCCCGCCTGAGTTTCCAGGATTGATCGCGGCATCTGTTTGAATGGCGTTGATGTATGAGTTATCTCCAGCATCTTCACCGGCAGTTACTGCACGATCTTTCGCGCTAACAATTCCTAACGTTACGGTTCCGCTTAGACCCAATGGAGAACCAATGGCAATGACAGCATCCCCCACTGCAACTTGATCGCTATCACCAAAAGTAAGTGCGGTGAGTCCGGTCCGATCTACCTTGAGAACAGCTAAATCATAAGCTGAGTCACGCCCAACAATCGTGGCAGCTAACGTTATTCCATCGTTGAGTTGTACTTCGATTTTTCCACCATCTACTGCAGCATCTGATATCACATGGTTATTAGTCAAGATGAAGCCAGTGCTATCAATAACAAATCCTGTTCCAGTTCCGCCACCGCGTGCACTGCGTGCTGAAATAGAAACTACTGATGGCAGAACGCGTTGGGCGATATCGGCAACTGATCCTGGTGGCCTTTCAATCGATGATGAAACCGACGTTAACTTTATTTCATGTCCAAAGAGAGAGCCAGATGAACTAGCTCCAAAGAGTGCGCCCACTAATCCAGCAATTCCTGCCATCAAAAGTGCATTAGAGCGCGTTACAAATTTCGCTTTTCCGTGCGCAGATGATGGAACCCACCATGGACCTGTCCCCATGGGTTGCTGTGATGGTTGCTGGCTCATAGTTCTATCTTTCTACAACTTAGTGGCGAGCAACAGCCCGTCGCCAACTGGAATAAGTGAGGTCACCCACTTTTCGGTATCGCCTTTTAACGCTTTCCCCGCATCGCGAAGTGCAATTGTCTTTGGGTCTCGCTGAGCCGGATCATTTACCTTTGCCCCACCAAAGAAGTTATCAATAACAAATACTCCCCCGCTTCGTAGGATGCGATAGGCCTCGATGATTGCGTCAGGAAGATCTTCGGCATTATCTCTAAAGATCACGAGGTCATAGGCACGATCAGCTAATTTTGTCATCACTTCAATTGCAGGATTTGTAATGAGTCGATAACGAGATTGTGCGATCTGAGAATCTTGCAGCGCAATCTTTGCTATTGCTGAGTGTTCTTGTTCTCCATCAATAGATGTCAATGTGCCGCTTGGCAGCATTCCTTCGAGAATCCACAGTGCACCGACACCTGAGCCAGTTCCGATCTCAACAACTGATTGCGCATCAAGAATGTGTGCCAAGTGTCGAAGATATGCACCAACACCAGGCGTGACATCAACTGCTCCGACTTCTGCGCCACGACTACGCGCTTGAGTCTTATCAACGCTCTCGCCGATGAAGCCTTCGGCGTATGAGTGGGGGTCAATCTGATTGATCATGAGATGGATGTTAGCCACTCCACGAGCAATCGCACCCCGAAACCAGTTCCACCCTTGGGATTTTCTCCTGCATCACTCTCACTTCGAGCAGTTCCGGCGATATCAAGGTGAACCCACTGGCGCTGACCAACAAATTGCTCAAGGAAAAGGGCGGCGGTAACTGACCCTGCTCCGTAATGACCCTTATCTGCGGTGTGATTCAAATCTGCAATGTCGCTTTCTAACCCATCGGTGTAATCATCAATGAGCGGCATATGCCACACGCGATCACCAGTACGTTCTCCGATCTCGGCCAAAGTATGAGCAAGCGCTTTATTTCGCGTATACATCGCTGCATACTGGCGACCAAGACCAAGTGATGCTGCTCCGGTAAGTGTTGCAATATCAACGATGTAATCAGGATCAAGATTTACATCTGCAAATGCCAATCCATCCGCCAGAACTAAGCGACCTTCTGCATCAGTATTAATCACTTCGACGGTTTTTCCACCGTAGTGCGTGATGACATCACTAGGGCGCTGCGATGTGCCAGAAAGCGCGTTTTCAGCACACATCATCAGAGCGGTGACCTTTACTTTTACGCCAAGCTTGGCAACAGCGCTAATCGTCGCCAAAACAGCGGCAGCGCCAGCCATATCGCTCTTCATCGCAGTCATGGTGTCGTACGGACGCTTCAGGGAAATTCCACCCGTATCAAAGGTTATGCCCTTGCCGATAATGACAACGTGCGGAATACGCGCAGAACTTTTTGCATTCTTTGGGCTGTACGTCAGGTGAATAAAGCGCGGCCCTGGATGTGGAGATGAATTACCAACCGCGCGCAATCCCCCGAAGTCTTTGAGTCCTGCACCAGAAAGTACGGATATCTCAATCCCATTCTCTTTTGCAATATTTTGCGCCTGATTAGCCATCCATAAGGGAGTTTTGATATTTGAAGGGGTATGGATGAGATCGCGAGCGCGACAGATAGCAGTTGCCATCGTTCGCGCATAATCGACGGGTTCTGCATCAATGGCAACAATTTCAATTTCAGGGTGTGTCACCGTGAGAGTGGTTTTTTGGCTCCAGGTGTAGTGGCCAAGAAAGGCTGATGTTGCAAATGCGATGATTTCATCACGCTTGTTCGGTGCCAACGTTGCAAACTTTTTATCGGTGCCACGTACTTTTCTTCCAAGGGTCGCACCCGCGCTTCTAAATGATGCCAGCGATTGATCCCCTAGGCCAAGTAATACGATTTTTTCGATCGCGCTATCTGGTGCGCTCACTGGGATTTCGCTGAGTTCCCCTGCTTTGCCTGTTGGTGAGAAGAAGGTGAGTTCATCGCGTAGGTCCACTGCGAAGAGTTTTTCAATCTTCTTTACTAGTGCAGGGTGAGCGTTAAAGATAATTTCCGGGACGCTCTCACCCTCTGCTGGCAAGGTGATGTAACTGATGACAATTACATCGGAGGTAGAGACTGATTCAATATCAGGATGTAGTGCGCTGATCTGCATAAGTAGACGTAAGCTACGAGAAATTACTTCTTGATAAGTGCAACAGCGGCTTCAAGGGCTGCACTGAGATTATTTGCCTCGGTCGGATTGAGTTCGACAACAAGTCGTCCGCCACCTTCAAGAGGGATGCGCATCACAAGTGAGCGTGCCTCCTTGGTAACTTCCATTGGGCCATCACCTGTGCGAGGTTTCATAGCTGCCATGATGGACTCCTTTAAAGCCTGTTAAAAGCTTGGACCTTCGATTGCGGGTGATTCGAAAGTAAGGGCGTAAGTATCTCGCACCTCGGGCCATCTATGAAATCGAGAGCGCCCTATATGCCCAATTCGCGCGTCAATCGCGCTTTTCCTGAGGTAATGACCGCCTCAACAGACTTCTCGGGTACGCCTAAGAGCCCAGCGATCTCGGGAGTAGTCATTCGGCGCAGATACGAAAGGGTCAAGATGATGCGCTCTTCCTCAGGAAGTGCAGCAAGCACTTCGGCGAGGGTCTTCGGCGCTCCCATAGGACGAGGTTACCCGTTCTCAATATCTGCAGGCCGATGAATCAACTCTTTCGAGGGCTATTAATTTTTAAAGAGCCTAGAAAAGCGCCAGAGGGAGATCTTTACTCCCAACCAGATAAATGGAGCACCTAAAAGAAAGAGGGCCCGGTGAATCTCAATCGTCTCACTCCAATGAAAGAGAGAAGATTCTGGACCTGTTGCTTCCAGCAGAAAGGTGCCACTTCCTTTCAGGGGTGCTCCTGTATGTATGACATCGCAACGAGTGGGCGGCTCCCATGTAGTCACTGTCATTGTGTCGAGTAATCCCAAGAAAGAAAACGCTGGATAGCGTTTATGTAACGGGCCGGTGAATGCGGCAATCGTGGTTCCTACTCCAGTGCGTTGTTCTGATGTCAGCCAGACGGTTGTCGATAACATCCATCTGCCTTGAGCGCTCCAGTTTTCAATTTCAGCCCAGACTTTTTCAATCGGCGCAGCGCATTGGACTGTAATTGCGAGTGTGTTCTTGGATTGTCGCCCCATGAAAATAAGGATAGGCGATATTGTGAGCACATGACGACTGAATCTCATCTTGTCCAGGACCTAGCTTCGGGTCACGGAATTGCAACCATGAGCGGGTCAACTGTTCTTGATGTCTGGTTTCCTTCACCTAGCCTTGGTTCTTTAGTTGGTGATCCGTCACCAACTCTCAAAGATTGTGTTGGAAAAGATCCAATCCGAAAAGTTACACGTGAACTTGTATCTCGTGAGATCAATCTCGCTGCTGCACCAACGGATGCAGTCGATGCATACCTACGATTGCATCTGCTCTCACATCGTTTTGTACAACCACATGGATTAGCACTCGATGGGATTTTCTCGCTCCTAGCAAATGTTGTATGGACATCAGCGGGTCCCTGCGCCGTGGATGGATTTGAAGAAGTGCGTGCAGCACTTCGAGTCAGAGATGGACATGTCAGCGTTTTCGGTGTCGATAAATTCCCACGCATGGTTGATTATGTGATTCCTTCAGGTGTTCGTATCGCAGATGCAGATCGTGTACGACTTGGCGCTCATCTAGCACCCGGAACAACAGTGATGCATGAAGGCTTTATTAATTTCAATGCTGGAACACTCGGTACCTCCATGGTTGAAGGTCGAATCTCATCTGGCGTCGTTGTCGGAGATGGAAGTGATGTCGGTGGCGGAGCTTCGATTATGGGAACCCTGAGTGGTGGTGGCAAAGAAGTTATCTCTGTCGGTAAAAAGTGTCTGCTCGGTGCCAACTCTGGATTAGGAATTTCTCTCGGAGATAATTGTGTTGTCGAGGCGGGAACTTACATCACAGCTGCAGCAAAAGTTCGACTGCCAGATGGAATCATTGCAAAGGCAGCAACGCTTTCTGGCGCGAGCAATCTTCTCTTTCGCAGAAATTCACTTGATGGGTCGCTAGAAGTTGTCATGCGTGAAGGTTCGTGGGGCGGACTTAATTCAATTCTTCACTCAAACTAGCTTTGCGGATCTGCGGTACTTGCTACGGTAAACCAAGGAGAAGGAATCTTTACCCGACTTCTAAATGTATCGCCACGAATTTTCTTGACTACTCCGGTTGACGATGTGGCCGCAATAAAGGTGACTGCGCCAGCTTCGTTTCGAGAGAGCACTTCCAAAGAGATTACATCAGGCAATATAAATGCCTTTGCAACTAATTCTTGAGTTGCAGATGCCTTCCACGAAGCGAATCTAGGATTGACCTTCACATCAACGCTGGCTGTATCGGGCACTGACTGCGTGTAGGCAGTTGCAGTCCCCCACGCATCCAACGTAGTTTGTGTGGCTCCCCCAGATGACGAGAAGAAATACGTTTGTGCTGGTTTACCTCGACTCAACACAACTAAGCTCGTGGTCGAATCAATGATCGTTCGATCAACTGCGGCTTTCCATAGATGGCCAAAGCGAGGTTCGCTCTCCTTAGAAAATCCGACAAAATTCTGATCAGAGATATGTGAATACACCTGACAGTCACAGGCAGCTCGCACAACACCTAACTTTGAGAGCGCATAACTTCGTGATGCAATGACCTGAGCTTCCAATACAGCGCTGGGCCAGCTGGATGAAACTTCACTAATTCCGTAGAGATATTCATCCCTGAGCGACATCGTATTTGTTACAGCAAGTGCTCCACGAAGTACTTTGATCGTGATGTATCCATACTTATATCTACTCGTCGTCTTACCGTTGAACATTGAGAGAATTGCTCCGTCTCCTACCCAACGGAGCGTGACAGCCTTTCCGCGCGCAATTGCTGACAGGGCGACAGATTGAGAGGCAAATGTGAAGGTGGCTCGTTTCCTGCTTTCAAAGGATGCAATCGGAAGTGCGTCAGGTGTCAGAGCAATATCTCCCTCATAGACTTCTAATCGAGCACCTGGTGTCTGTGTTGCAAATGAGATTGACTTTACAAGATTAGCAATGCTGACTCGGATTGTATGAGTGTCAACAAATGGAGCGACTTCAACATCCTTATAAAAGTAATTCAGGATTGCACTGGCAGATTCACCAGATTGCGCAAGCGCTCGTGCCCCAAATTGGCTCATGCCAACGCCATGACCATAGCCACTGCCCGTAAATACAAATGTAGATGGAACTGTTTGAGCTTGCGCAACGGGAGTAGTGAAGGCGAGAGTTGCAATCAATAAAGCAATGAAGTTCTTAGACATCCTCATCCGATGAAGCACTCCTCTTTACCTGCATAAATTCACGGTATTGGTTGATGATCTGCTGAGGTTCTCCCCGAGCCATCAGCCTGCCTTTATCAAGCCAAATCACTTCATTACATACATCTTCAATTGTTGCTAAAGCGTGGCTGACCAGAATGAGTGCGCGATCTTCAGTGCGCAACTCCTTAATGCGGTTCAGACTCTTCTCCTTAAACCGCGCATCTCCTGTGCTCAGGGCTTCATCGATAATCAAAATATCTGGCTTAACAGTGGCGGCAACAGAAAAGGCTAGCCGGGCATACATTCCTGATGAGTACGTGCGCATAGGAGAATCAATAGCCTCACCTAGCTCTGAAAAAGCGGCGATCTCATCAAATTGATTATCGATTTCTTCACGAGTCATTCCTGCAGCTAAACCACCGAGGTACACATTTTCACGGCCGGTAAGGGAAGCGTTAAATCCCACACCGAGGGCTAAGAGGGTACTGACTGAGCCATAAACCTCAATACGCCCTTCTGATGGCGGAATAATTCCAGCGATCACACGCATCAGGGATGATTTTCCCGCACCGTTAGATCCAATTATTCCTAAGACCGTTCCGTAACGAATGTCGATGCTGACATCGTTTATCGCATCGACTCTGCGTGAAAACTTTCCGCCGCGTCCAAATCGTTTTATGCGTGCTTTAAAAGTTGGTTTTTTATCGACAGAGGTGAGATAGGTAAGGCCGACGGATTGCACCGAAACAGCCATACTGTGATGAGGATGCGCGCTAGAGACGGACAGCGAAATCACGCTCCCTCGATAGGAAGAAATAGGTTCCAATCAAAAATATTGTCAGAGCCCAAGCAAGACTAATGAGCACAGAGCTCAAAGTCGGTGCCTGTGCGTAGACCATCACTTGCGACCAGGCGTCAAGTAAATTAAAGATCGGATTAGCAATTTCAAGGGTACGTATGCGATCAGAGAGTGAAGATGCTTCGTAGAGGATAGGTGAAAGATAAATCAAGCTACGTGTCAGATAGGGAAGCAGGCTTGCAATATCTCGGAAGTAAACATTGATGCAAGAGATCGTAATTGCCATACCAAGCCCCATAAGGACTCCAAGGATAAAGATTGGTATTGCCCAGAGCATCTGCCACGAAAACGGTGCACCGATAATTGTTCTAATGACGAAGAAGACAATGAGTGTCGGAATAAATTTAAATACTGCGATGACTGAGGCTGAAATCGGAAGCATGATTCGAGGAAAAGCTGTATTCAAAATTAATCGTTGCCCAGCAGTAATTGACTTCACTCCGCCGGTGAGACTGTTGGCGATCAGATAGAAGAAGAACAGACTCGATGTCAGATGAACATAGCGATTTGAATCGCCTGTTCCACCGATGATATAAATCAGAAGAAAGTAGACCCCTGAGAGCAGTAGCGGGTTAAGAACAAGCCACAATTGACCGAAGACTGACCCATAGTTCTGCTCTCGCAACTGTGAGCGAGAGAATTCAGCGATGAAATGGCGGCGCGACCAAAGGGAGCGTCCGTACTCACCGAGCGGAGGTAACCCGGCTCGGTAAGGCTCATATACATTCACTGGAGTACTCATATAGTGCAAGGTTACCTTAGAGAGTCTGGAACGAGCTTTCGTGGTGATGTGAGAAAGCCAAATCCCCAAGAAAAATGCATCGTGGGGAGAATAAAGACGAGTACGGGATAGTGAATGAGATCTTTTGAGATAAATAGTGGGGTGATTGCAATAAATGTAAAATATGTCGCAGCTGGTAGATAGAGCGACGGATCAATGAGCGCGCCGGCAAAGAGCGAAAGTACCGTTCCAATCAGAGCTAGTGGTGGTGCTAAATATCTGTAATTGATTGTCTCTGGATACTTTCTGGCGATCACTCGACGCCATCGACCATACTCAAAATATTGTTTTGCTAGGCGGCGGAAATTTGGACGAGGCCGATATGTGACATGTAAACGTGGATCAAAATAAATTTTTCCTCCACTTTCACGTAACCGATAATTCAGTTCCCAATCCTGTGCACGTATGAAGCGCTCATCAAAGCCTCCGACATCAACAACTGCTTGGCGCAGAAATGCACCGAGATAAACGGTGTCCACAAAGCCTGCCTTGCCACCAATATGGAATCTGGAACCACCGACACCAAAGGGGCTGCGCATCGCAGCTGCAACCGCGCTTTCAAAAAGTGTGACTCCTTCAGCGCCCATCACTCCGCCAACATTGACAGCACCGGTGTCTGCAAGAACTTCCACGATCAACTGAAGATAGTTATAGGGAATTTCTGCATGAGCATCCACGCGCACAATAATTTCTCGAGTCGAGCGATGGAGGGCGAGATTGAGTCCTGCGGCAGTGCGGCCAGTGGGATTGCTCACAAGAATGATGCGTGGATTCTCAGCTGAGAGTCGCTCTGCGATCTCATTGGTGCGATCTTTTGATGGACCTAACGCCAAGATAACGTCGAATTCACCAGCGTAATCTTGCGCAAGGATCGCGCGAATTGAATCTTCGAGATGCGATTCTTCATTGAGAACAGGCAGGATGACGCTAATGCCAGGTAAAGCTGACAGAGGGGCGTTCGGCGATGTCATAACACCTCCACGCTATCGTCCAAGTAGTCTTGCCACGTGAAATCAACACGTTCAATTCGGATAATTACATCACTTTCGATTGCTATCGTGCTGACCTCTTCGGTCTCCTCCTTCGGTCTCGGCCAAATTAGTGACTCCATAGCCCGTATTGATGTTTTTAACTCTGTAGACAATCGTCCTGAAAAAATCTCCAAGGCAGAAGTTTACCTTCTCGTCGGTTCAGACAATCGTGCGGGTCTGACCAAGCAACAGATTCGAGATTTGCGGGTGGGTAGCACTGCTACCGCAGCAGGTGGTCGATCGGACACGATGCTGCTCATACATCTGAGCAAGTCTCGCGATCGCGCCTCCATCATCTCTCTGCCGCGCGATAGTTTGGTAACTATCCCAGAACATATAAGCAGTCTGGATAACGAGAAGATAATTTCTGCTCGCCCTGGCAAGCTCAATTCTGCATTTGCTTACGGTGGAGCTCCCCTGCTCATCGAAACAATCGAACTTGCAACTGCGGTAAAAATTGATCACTACATCGAAGTCAGCTTCGCCGGCTTTGCCGAGATAGTTGACGCTCTTGGTGGAGTTGAAGTCTGTACCAAAGTTGATATTGATGATCCAAAGAGTCACCTCGTGTTAAGTGCTGGCGTACATACGCTTAATGGAATTGAAGCGCTCAAGTATGTACGGACCCGTGGCTTTGATGGCCTAGGAGATATCGGTCGTATGCAAAGACAACAACAATTTATGAGCTCAGTCCTGCGTAAGGCAACAAGTTCAGGAACCCTGCTCAATCCATTTAAGGTTAAGAACTTTATTAGCGCTTCCCTAGCAAGCGTTCAATTAGATGCCGGACTTGCTCCCGATGATCTACTCACACTTGCACGACAGATGAAGAATTTATCTTCTGGAAATGTCCGAACTCTTACCGTGCCAATTGGTAATCCAAATGGACGAGATTCCAACGTCGGATCTGTTGTCATTTGGGATGAAGTGTTGAGTGCAGATCTCTTTGATCGCATTCGCAATGATCGTCCTCTCATTGATGAGGTCATCCCAACCCCCGAACCATCTGCATCCACATCACCCTCCCAAACCCCTGTCATAGTAGATAACTTCAAGACTCGCACCGCCGCTGAAAATCCATGCGGCGAGATTAAATAATTCGTGCCTTAGACTCACCTCTATGACGCTAAAGCTTTCGGTAATCGGTTGCGGTTATCTCGGTGCAACCCACGCTGCCTGTATGTCTTCGCTTGGATTTGAAGTTGTGGGTGTTGATACAGATCAAAATAAAGTTGATCTCCTGAGCGCAGGAAAATTACCTTTCTATGAGCCTGGATTAGATACTCTCTTGGCGGCAGAGATGAAAACGGGTCGACTCTCCTTCACCACCGACTTTTCCACGGTTGCCGATGCCGATGTGCACTTTATCTGTGTTGGAACTCCCCAAAGTAAAGATGGACTTGCCGCAGATCTCACATATGTAAAGTCATCTGTGGCAGCGATCGCTCCCTATCTCAAGGATGGCGCACTTGTTGTCGGAAAATCAACGGTGCCGGTAGGAACAGCGCAAGGGCTTCGTGCCGAGTTAGCAGTAACTGCGCCACAAGCAGATTTAGCGTGGAACCCAGAATTTCTTCGCGAAGGCTTCGCCGTTGAAGATACGTTGACACCTAATCGACTTGTTGTCGGAGTTGCAAATGATCGTGCAGAAGAAATTCTCAAGGAAGTTTATAAGCCTGTTATTGCGCTCGGTACTCCGTGGGTGCGAGCAGATCTTCCAACCGCAGAGTTGGTCAAGGTCGCAGCAAATTCATTTCTAGCAACGAAAATTTCATTTATTAACGCTATGGCTGAAGTATGCGAAGCTGCGGGTGGAGATGTCACTGTTCTTGCACAAGCTATTGGTTATGATCCAAGAATCGGCAACCGATTCCTGCAGGCCGGTATCGGTTTTGGTGGAGGCTGCCTACCTAAAGATATTCGTGCATTTATGGCGCGCGCCCAAGAACTTGGGGCAGATCAGGCTCTGGAATTCTTACGCGAGATAGATGCAATTAACCTGCGTGCTCGCCAACGAGTGATCGATGTAGTCCGCGCAGATCTATCGGATGACTTAACTCAATACAAAATCGCTGTTTTGGGTGCAACATTTAAGCCTGATAGCGATGATGTGCGCGATTCCCCAGCACTGGATATTGCTGCGCAATTGCAAGCCGCCGGAGCCACTGTTGTTGTTCATGATCCTAAAGGAATTGAGCCAGCGCGTAAGCGGTTCCCGCATCTTGATTATGCCGAACGAGTAACAGATGCCGTCAAGGATGCAGATGCGATATTGCATCTGACTGAGTGGAAAGAGTATCGAGAACTAGATCCAGCGGTTATCGGAGGACTTGTTAAATCCAAGTTCTTGATCGATGGAAGAAATATGCTGGACCGCGATAAGTGGCGAAAAGCCGGTTGGCGTGTTCACGCGCTCGGTCGTTCGGATTAAAACCCAGTCTTCTTCTTTGCGTTTAACTGAGAGCCTTTTTTCTTAGC